>JADFNY010000133.1 GCA_022563115.1 Acidobacteriota bacterium
TCCATTGGCCGGCAACCGGAACGACGCAGAGTTTTCGCAATGTCGGCGTAGACCAGTTCATACAGATCACCGAGGGCGAGGATCGAATCACAAGGCTGCCTCGTCGATCCTTCACTTTTGGTGGGCGCCCCAGGGGCGGGTTGAGCCCGGATGGTTGATGCCCAGGCTGGGCGATACCTGGACGAGACCTACGAGAAACGGCGCCGCTCTCGAGCTTCGAGCAACCGCTGCAAGGCACTTTTCATTTCCTCTGACGCGTCGGCGCCCAGGGCGTCGCGCACGTGCCCCGCGAGGTTGTCATCGACCGCTTCGAAGGAAATCAGCGCCCGGGTCGCCAGCCCGCTCGCCCAGCCTCCCACCGACGGCGCCGAAGCGAGGCGGCCGGCCTCCGCGAGCCGCCCTTCGTCGAGCCGAACGAGGGCGACCCAGGTGTACGAAAATGCCGCTGAAAGTGCCTCGCGGCGGAGCGATTGCTTGATTTCGGCGTCGATGAGCCCGCGAAGCGCCGTGGCCGGCGGCCCCAGAGACCGCGATGTCCGCCGGCGCGCGAAGTACGCCGAGGCCAGCCCGGCCAGGGCTCCCATGTCGTTTGGCGCGAGCACCACGGCGTCGGCGAAATGACCCGCCGCCGCATCGAAATTCAACTCCTCGACGGCCAGCTGTCCCAAGATGCGATGCGGCGTTGTCTCGCGGGGGTTGATCTCGATCGCCCGTCGGGCGGCTTCGCGGGCCCCGACCAAGTTGCCGAAACCGTGCTCGGCACGCGCCAGCATCACCCAAGCCGAAGTCATCCGAGGATCGCGTTCCACCGCCCGCAACAGTGCGTCGCGTTGCGCGGTCGGCTCATCGAGCATCAGGTAACACAGCGCCGAGTAGTACGCAGCGCGAGCGTCCCCCAGTGTCGCTTCCGCCTCTGCGAGCCAGCTAAGCGCCTGTCGCGGGCGCTCGTCGCGCATCTCCACCCATCCGAGCCAAAGCGCCACATCCGGTGGCGGATCCTCCGAGGCGCGAACCGCATGCCAAGCTCGCCGTGCTCGCTCCCAGTCTTGTGCGGCACCCGCCAGGCGAGCCTCGATGTGCAGCCTCTCGGGAGCCTCTCCGATTCCGAGCTCTACCGCGCGGTCGAGGGCTCCGATCCCGGCGGTCGGATCGCCGGCCGCCAGATGGGCGCGCGCCAGCAGCAGCGCCACCATCGCATTGGCAGTATCCAGTCGTGCGGCTCGTTGCAGCGCTTCGAAGGCGGCTTCGAGAAAGCCAAGCTGAAGACCCTGCTCGTGTCGGGCAAGGGCGGCCCGCGCTTCCTCGAGAAGGCCGTCGAGGTCGGTGGCCTGCTGCGACCCGCCGACTGTGAGCACGACGGAGCGCGCCGGTAGGGCCGTCGCCGCTGGTGCCGGAATGGCCGTCACGCCGACAGCGATGGCGGCGAGGTTCAGGACCAGCTGATGGGTGAGTGAGTTTGTTCGGGCGCCGAGCATCGGGGACTCGTCGATGGGATCCCCTCTTCTGCGCCGATCCTAGCAAGCCGACCGGAGCATTCCCAGGCTGATCGAGCCGCGTCCCTGCCCGAGTCCGTGGATAGGCTCGACGGGCACCGACGTCAGGGCGCTGTCGCCGCGCCCCGGCGCTTTGGTATCGGTGGAAATCGAATCCTGGTAGGTTACGCACCCGGCGCACTCGAGGGTTCCCATGAATTCGCCTTCTGCCATCCTGTTCCTGGTGTTCGTGTTCGGCAGCGCGGGACAGCCCCAGGCCCAGATTCGCTTCGTCGAGTCGGCCGTCGGTCGCGGCCTCGATGCAACGACGTTCTCGTACGTTCCCGGCGCCTCGCCACGCTACATCCTGTACACCAACGGAACTGGCGTCGGCGTACTCGACTACGACGGCGACGGTCGCCTCGACGTCATCGCCGCCAACGGCGCCGATCTGGAACGTGCCGGCGACGCTGGGGCGCCACGCCAACTGCTATGGCGGCAGACGCCGGGCGGGCTCTTCGAAGCCGTTGCGTCCCGCGCCGGAATCGACGTGGTGACCTACGGGCAGGGCTTCGCCGTCGGAGACATCGATGACGACGGCTGGCGCGACATTTATCTTTCCACCTATGGCCGCAACCGGCTCTTTCGCAATCTCGGTGACGGCACCTTCGAGGACGTCGCCGCAGCTTGGGGCGTCGATGACCGGGCCTGGGGTACGTCCGCGGTCTTTGCCGACTTCAACGGCGACGGCCGGCTCGACCTGTACGTAGCCCGCTATCTCGATTGGCATCCGAGTCGAGTCGTGCCTTTGTACATCTCGGGACACCGGGTGTTCGGCTCGCCCTCCGACTACCCAGGCGTCAGCGACCGTCTCTACATCAACGACGGAAACCGTTTCGTCGATGCCTCCAGGGCCTGGGGACTCAGCCTCAAAGCACGCCGCGGGCTGGGTGTCGTGGCGCTTCCCGTCGCGGCGGGAGGACCCCCGAGTATCGTCGTAGCCAACGACGGCGACCCGAACGACTATTGGCTCAACCAAGACGGACGACGCTTCAGCGATGAGGGTCTGATCTCGGGCCTTGCCTTCGGGCGAGACGGCGAGATGGAGCGCGGCATGGGCATCGATGCCGTCGACTACGACGGCGACGGTATCGTCGATGTCGCCGTCGCGAACTTCGAGGGGGAAGCCTATTCGCTGTATCGTGGCGTCCAGCCGGGCCTCTGGACGCATCGCTCGTACACCGACGGCATCGGCGCCGCGACCCGTGTGCCGCTGGGCTTCGGAGCCAACTTCGCGGATCTGGACAGCGACGGGTGGCCCGATCTGTTCTTCGCCAACGGGCACGTCTTCGATAATGTCAGCGAGTTTCGGCCGCGCTCTTCCTTCGCCCAGACCGATCAGGTATTTCGCAATACCGGCGGCAAGTTCGAGCTTGTCGACGGCGCGCTCCCGGCCGACGTCCGCCATGTCGGCCGGGCGAGCGCCGTTGGAGACGTCAATGGTGACGGGGCGCTCGACGTCGTGGTGACCAACATCAACGGGCCCGTGCTGCTCTACGAGAACGTATCCAACCAGGGTCGGGTGGTCGTGGTCCGCCTGACCGACAGGCGTGGGCTTCGCAACGGCATCGGCGCGCGACTGCGGGTGACGCTGCCCGATCGTCAGATCGTTCGCTGGGTCGGCGCCGGTGGGTCGTTTCTCGCCGCCAACGGCCTCGCCGTCCACCTGGGCCTAGGAGATGCGGTAGGACCGCTGGACCTGGAAGTGACTTGGCCCCTCGGGGGCACGGAAATCGTTCGGATTCCGGCCAGCAGCTCGCGGATCTGGATTCACCAGGGGGCTGGGTTGGTTGCCCGTAGCCAGCTCCACTAGCAGGGTGCTGAAGAACTCCCGGGGGTGCCGCGCATGGGTTTGACGCCGTACGCCTGGAAGACCTTGAGGTCGGCCTGCATGCCGGCACCTCTACCGGAGTCCGAGCCCGCTATCGCGACTGCGCACCGCACCTCGCTTGTCGTATCATCATGGCTACAAGTTCCGACGGCCTGCGCGCCGCGCCTTTCTGACGCTTCAAGCTCCCGCTGCCAAGCCCATGATCTTAGCTACGACCGTCCGCTCTGTTGCCCTGGCGCTGTCCGCCACGATGCCGTTTGCGGCGCTGGCGCAGGAAAACACCACCGAGACCCAACGCGCCATCGCCGCGGAGCGCCGCAGCGTCATCGTCGAAGCCGTCCAGCGGGTTTCCCCCTCCGTAGCTTCGGTGGTCGTCAGCGGCATCCAACGAGTACGGATCTTCAACGATCCGTTCTATCGGGAGTTCTTCGGTTTCGGGCCGGTTACGACGCGCAGGGTCGAGGTGCAATCGGGCTCCGCGGTGATGATCTCGGCCGCCGGCGAGTTCCTCACCAACGAGCACGTCGGCGGCGGCGCAGATGCGATCGCGCTGTGGCTTCCGAACGGTGAGTCGTGCCCGGCCCGGGTGATCGGCACCAGCCCGGAGCTCGACGTAGCGCTGCTGCAGTGCGATCCCGAGGGTATGCGTCCAGCGCAGCTAGGCACCGCGGAGGACCTGCTCGTCGGCGAATGGCTGGTCGCCGTCGGCTATCCGGTGGGCGGGCGCGGTGTCACTGAGGAGAGCCGGTTCCGCCCCACGGTCACGGTCGGCGTGGTATCGGCGCTCGAAAGATCGTTCACCCCCTCGACGCGCCGGCAGACGCGCTCGCAGCTCTACTACCCGGACATGATCCAGACCGACGCCGCCATCAACCCCGGCAACAGCGGCGGACCGCTGGCCAACGCCTCCGGAGAGATCGTCGGTATCAATACGTTCATACTGACCGACAGCGGTGGGTCGCAGGGGCTCGGCTTCGCGATTCCGATCGATCGGGCTCTGAAGGCAGCCGATGAGCTTCGTACCTACGGGCGCGTCCGCCGGGTCGATTTTTCCGGCCTCGAGTTGTACCGAAACATCAGCGACGCAACCGCCGCCGTGATCGGACTCGAAGAGAAGCACGGGCTGATGGTGGCCGAGCCGGGAATCGCCGCCACCGCCGACCTGCGCCGCAACGACGTCATCCTCGATGTCGACCACAAGCCGGTCCACACGCTGGCGGACGCGCAGCTCGCCCTCGTGCCGCGCTTCGTCGGCGACCGCGTTACCCTCGGCGTGTGGCGGGCCGGACGCCGCATCGAGCTGCAGATGGTGCTGACCGAAGTGCGGGAGCGCCGATGAGCGGTTCCAACCGGGCGGGGCCGGACATCGCGCGCCTCGATTCTCTGCAGAAGATGGAGCGGCTCAGCGAAACGATGGGCGACCGGCCGGCCGGCAAATGGTTTCAGGCCGATCTCGAAGAGGCACGCGCCATGGCCGAGAGCGATCCGCGGTTCGCCTCGCTGGCCGCGGGCCTGGAGTCCGCAACACTCGGCGGTCGCCTCGACGCGATCAACCGGTTCTTCGCTCAGATTCCGGAGCTCGAACTGGCAGCGCTGATCCTGCCTCCGAACCTGAGCCAGTTGCGGACGATCTACTTGAGCTCGCGCTCCTAGCGTCGCAGGGGGCTTCGGCGCCCTGCTCGCAGGGGCTTCGGCGCCCTGCTACGCGCCGCCGCCCGAGGGATCCAGTCGCAACCAGCCCGACGGGATCTGCAGGCGCCGCGCTTCGGTCTGTAGATCGCGCATTTCCTGGTCCAGCTCGGTGAGCCGGAGTTCGGCGGCATCGATCTGTGCGCGGGTCTCCGCCGTCGACCGCTTGGAGAACAGGAACGCACGCTCGGTGCGTCTCAGGTCTTCGATCTCCAGATCGACCTGCGAGCGCTCCGCCACAATCGTACCTACCGCGTCCTGCCAGTAGTCGCGCGTCTGCTCCGGCGGCGTTTCCTCTTCTTCCGGGTCCGAGGCGGGATCCGCCTGCGGATCGTCAGCCGTGGACGGTGGCGGAGGAGGCGCTCCCTCGGGCTCGACATTCGCGTCCACGACGATGTGATCGACCAGTGACAGCGGAATGGATACCTCTCCCCCGTACTGCATAAAGATCACCCGGTCGCCCTCGACCCGAACGTGCGCGCTACGAATCGTGCGGCCGTTCTTCATGTAGATCGTGTCCGCCATCGCCACGTTGGCGAGCGCCAACGCGATGGCAACGGCGAGAACCGACCGCACCCAGCGCTGTGTTGTTTGCGGTTTCAGCATCCGTTCAGGCTATCATGTCGCGACACAGAACCTGAAGTATTGTTTCACCTGCATGGCAAACACCGGCCAGACGGGCTGGAATGGTCTTGCGCCGTCAAATGCACACATGACGACACTCGAAGACACTTCTACGCAGATAAGCGTCGTGGTGCCGATGTTCAACGAAGAAGACAACGTCGAGCCGATGCTGGACGAGCTGTTCGCCGTGCTCGATGGGCTGGACCGCGACAGCGAGGTGATCTGCGTCGACGACGGCAGCAGCGACGGGACCTTCGAGAAGCTGCGCGGCGTCGCCGCCCGGCGGCCTGGCCTGGCGGTGCTGCGCTTCGCCAAGAACTACGGTCAAACGGCCGCCCTTTCGGCCGGTTTTCACGCCGCCGTCGGTGAGATCGTGATCACGATGGACGGTGACATGCAAAACGACCCCGCCGACATCCCCCGCCTCCTCGAGGTCCTCCACGGCGGCTACGACATCGTCAGCGGGTGGCGCAAGCACCGAAAAGACGGCTTCCTCCTGCGCACCCTTCCGTCGCGCATCGCCAACTGGCTGATCTCGCGCATCACCGGCGTGCATCTGCACGACTACGGCTGCACGCTCAAGGCCTACCGGCGCACGCTGCTGCAGCGCTTCGAGTTGTACGGGCAGCTGCACCGATTCATTCCGGCGCTCGGCGCCTGGGCCGGCGGCACCGTCAAGGAGATCGAGGTCAACCACCGAGCCCGGGAGCGCGGCACCTCGAACTATGGCATCGGGCGGACCGTCACCGTGCTGCTGGACCTGGTGATCGTGAAGTTTCTGATGAGCTACAGCTCCCACCCGATCCGCGTGTTCGGCATGGCCGCGGTGGGCTCTGGGCTGCTCGCCTTCGGCACGCTGGGCGCCGTCATCTACATGAAGCTGGTGCCCGAGCCTGCCGTCGACATGACCGGAAACCCGCTGCTGTACCTGGCGATGCTGTGCCTACTCGTGGGTGTGCAGTTCTTGCTGATGGGGGTGCTCGCAGAGATGCAGATGCGCACCTACCACGAGGCGCGGGGCAAGCGGCCCTACCTGATCGTCGAACGCCTCAACTGAAGCTCGCCGGGGGTGGCGAGCGTGTGATGGGCTCAGCCTCCCGAGGACGTCGAGCGACGGACGCGATCGCCGATCTCGACCGGGAGATCGCCTTCGACGATCAGAACGGTGGCCGCCTGGTCGCCGACCGCGACGACCAGTCCGATTGCGAGCAGCGTGGGCGTGTAGGTCGCCGCAGTGGTCTGAGCCTTGAGCACGCTCTCGCCGCGGTACAGGTCGACGATGTCGCCCGGTGACCATCCGTCGACGGATCCTTGATCGATGATCACGAGGTCGCGTTGCGCGTAGGCGTCGCGTGCCGCGCTGACCCGGCGCCTACCGGACTCGGATACCACCGACTCCAGCTCACCGAGGATGATCACGGCGTCGGCGTCAGCGGGGGTCACGAGCCGCAAGGGGACGTAATCCGGAAAGCTGTCGACCTGCGCGAGTGGCAGACTATCCGGCTCGAGCAACAGCTCACCCACCTCGATCTCACGACACGACTTGGTGACGTGGACGATGGCGCGATCGGCGCCGACTTCCATAACCTCGGCGAATCCCAGCCAACCGATGGCCTCGGCGATGACCTCGTTGGTATCCGGATGCCGCACGTCCCCATAGCGACGAACGAACTGAAGCCGCTGCCCCACGGTGAGGCCCGCGACGCCCGTTCCGCCGACGAACAGCTCGTCGCCCTCGCCATAGGACTCCCTCATGAGCTCGCGGCTACCCAATACGCGCAGGGCATCTTCGGGCACCGACCCGGTGATCACGAGACACTCCGCCCCGTCGACCGGCGTCAAGGCGCGCTGCGCCTCGGCATCTCCAACGAAAAAGGAAAGCGCGGTTGCAGCGATGGCAACCACCGCCACCGAAACGATCTTCTTGGTCGCAGCTCGGCTCATGATCGAATGTCTCCTGACGAACGGTTTCAGCAAACCCGCCCACCCCCAAGTGCAGCGGGTTACACCCCGTTGATCTCGCGAATGCGCTTTTGAGCGTCTTCTACGAGCTCACAATCCGGATACTCGTTAGTAACCTGCTCATAATACCGAACTGCGTCCTCAAATTGCTCCCCCTCTTCGTATGCCTCCGCCATGGTGAAGAGAAGGTCGCACTTGAGTGTCGTTTCGGGGTATGCCTCGAGGGCGAACTTCACCCGGTCGATGGCCGCATCCCAGTCCAACTCGCGGTTGGCCTGCCAGCGAGCCACCTGGAGCTCGTGCGAAGCCAGGCTGTCGATGGCGTTTTTCCGCTCCTGGACGACGGCGCCGTGCAAGGGGCTGTCCGGGTAACTGTCGAGAAAGAGCTCGAAGGCAGTAATGGCGCTCCGGGTGGGCGCCTGATCTCGGTCCGGGCTCCGCATCTGCCTCACGTACGTCATCGCGACCATGTACTGGGCATAATCGACGAACTCGTGGGTGGGGTGATACGTCAGGAAGCCCTGGAACGCGTCGATCGCCATGATCAGGCTCTCGACCCGGCCTTGCTCGTAATGAGCGCGACCGAGTCCGAGTCGCGCCTCGGCCAAGTAGGGGCTGGAGGGGTAATTGCGCAGCAGCGTGTCGAAGACGGTGACCGCGTCGCCCCACTTCCGGGCGACCAGGGCATCCTGGCCCTGCTCGAACAGCGGCGTTCCGGCCGGGTCGGAGGTCAGCAGCGGGGAGGCACCGGCGCATCCGGCGGCGACCAACAGCACGGAGAGGCTGCAGACGAGGTTGATCAACGAAGATGAGGTAAATGAGTTCATGTCAGGATCCAGAGTCCGCCGACGCTAGCCACTCCCATTGCTTGGCGAGACCCTCTTCCAAAGACGTCTTGGGGATGAAATCGAGCGCCTCTTGCGCGAGGCGACAATCCGCCTCAGTCGACCGAACGTCGCCCGGCTTGCCCTCCTCGCGATTCACCAGCAAGTCGACGCCGGACACCGTCTCGATCAAGGCGATCAGCCCGTTGAGCGACACGCGGCTGCCTCCTCCGATATTGTATACGGCGCCGAGCCGGCCCGTCTCGGCGGCGCGACGGGTACCTTCGACAATATCGCTGACGTAGGTGAAGTCGCGGCTCTGCAAGCCATCGCCGAACACCCGGATGGAGGTACCGTCGCGCGCTGCCTGCAAGAAGCGCTGGATGGCCATGTCGGGTCGCTGCCGCGGCCCGTAGACGGTGAAGTACCGCGCGCTGACGGTCGGCACACCGAAGTTGCGGTGGTACAGGCGCACCATATGCTCGGCCGCCAGCTTGGTGACGCCATAAGGAGAATAGGGACAGGTCGCGGC
>JADFNY010000134.1 GCA_022563115.1 Acidobacteriota bacterium
GCTAGAGGTCCGTCAGGAGAGCGGATCCTTCCCGCCGGGCCGCGCGCCAGCGGCTCCTCTCGAGGAGTGTGTCTACTCTTACGACGCACGACACCCCCTCCAGGTTGCATCCGCGGAGAAAAAAATCGCCACCCTTCGGAGCCCGTCGGGTGTTGAGCGGCCGGCCCGCGAGGGGCAAACTCGCTGCACGGTTTGTTACTAATCGATACACCCATCGACGGTTACTGGGCTCGTCATGCGAGGAATCCACGAGATGAAGACGCTGTTGGAACGTCCTGAAGAGATGAAATGCTGGCGTTATCGGCTCCTGGCGATCATTGCCGTCGTCGCTGCGGTCGTGCTTCCGGCTGCCGCACAAGAGCGAGCGACGGTACTGCGGCCCGAGCGTGTGTACGACGGCGAAACCATGCGTGACGGCTGGGTGGTCGTCGTCGAGGGCAATCGGATCGCCGCCGCCGGTCCGGCCGCGGAAATCAGCGTTCCTGCCGGTGCGGAATCCATCGATCTTCCCGGCCAAACCCTCCTTCCCGGCCTGATCGAGGGCCATTCCCACATTCTGCTGCACCCCTATAACGAGACTTCCTGGACCGATCAGGTTCTGAACGAGTCGCTCGGCGAGCGCACGGCGCGGGCGGTGAACCACGTGCGCGACTCGCTCATGGCCGGGGTCACCACGATGCGCGATCTCGGCACCGAGGGTGCCGGCTATGCGGACGCCGGCATCAAGGCGGCGATCGAAAAGGGTGTGATTCCGGGGCCGCGCATGATCATCACCTCGCGCGCCATCGTCGCCACCGGCACCTACAACCCGACGGGCGCGCCCGAGTTCACCTTCCCCAAGGGCGCCGAGGAAGCCGACGGCTACGACGATCTGGTCCGTGTGACGCGCGACCAGATCGGCCGCGGCGCCGATTGGATCAAGGTCTACGCCGACTACCGCTGGGGCGCCGGCGGCACCGCGGCGCCGACGTTTACCGAACAGGAGCTGCGCACCATCGTCGAGGTGGCGGCGAGCTCAGGCCGCTATGTCGTCGCTCACGCCAGCACAGCCGAGGGTATGCGCCGGGCCATCGAGGCCGGCGTGCGCACCATCGACCACGGCGACGGCGCCACCCGCGAAATCTTCGAGATGATGGCGGCCCGCGGGGTCCCGCTTTGCCCGACGCTCGCCGCCGGCGACGCGATCAGCCAGTACGGCGGTTGGCGCAAGGGCATCGATCCGGAGCCGGCGAGGATCCGCCGCAAGCGTGAGAGCTTTGCCCTGGCGCTCGAGGTCGGCGTTCCGATTTGCTTCGGCGGCGACATCGGCGTCTACCCCCACGGCGACAATGTCCGCGAGCTCGAGCTCATGGTCGACTACGGCATGGACACCAGCGACGTGCTGCACGCGGCCACCGCAGGCAACGCCCGCTACTTCGACATCGACGACCGCGTCGGCTCGGTGCGACCCGGCCTCTACGCCGATCTCATTGCCGTCGAGGGTGACCCGACCGTCGACATCTCCGCGCTGCGCAACGTCCGTCTGGTGATGAAGGGCGGCGAGATCTTCCGGAGACAGTGAGCCGATGAGCGACGAAGCCGGCGCCTCGAAACCATCTCCGGCCCCAACGGCGGGCAACGCCACCGGGACGCTCCAGGTACGCGGCGTCATCGAAACGACGTTGAGCTGTACCGACCTCGACGCTGCCGAGCGTTTCTACACGGAAGTCCTCGGCTTTGACGTCTTTGCCAAGGAACAAGGCCGCCATCTCTTCTTCCGCTGCGGCGACACGATGCTGCTGTTGTTCAACACCGAGCACACGTCGACGATGGCCACCAAGGTCGACGGCGCCCCGATTCCGCTGCACGGGACGACGGGAGCGGCGCACGTGGCGTTTCGCGCCGGCGAAGCAGAGATCGATCTTTGGAAGCGCCGGCTTGGCGAGCACGGCGTCGACATCGAGTCGGAGGTCCGCTGGCCCGAGGGCGGCCGCTCGATCTATTTCCGGGACCCGGCCGGCAACTGCCTGGAGTTCATCACCCCGGTGACCTGGGGGCTCGACTGAAATGGAGCTCGGCCTCATCGGTCTGCCGAATTCGGGCAAGACGACGGTATTCAACGCCATTACCCGCGCCGACGTCGAGGTGACCGCCTACACCAACCCCAAGGCGGAGCCCAACGTCGCCATCGTCGAGGTCGACGACGCCCGCGTCGACCGGCTGGCGGAGATCTACGAGCCCAAGAAGACCGTCCACTCCACGGTGACCTTCATCGATTTCGTCGGCGTCGCCCGTGACGACGCCGGCAGCGGTGAGATCTTCTCGCCGGCGACCATGGGGCTGGTCAAGAACGCCGACGCCCTCGCCTACGTGGTGCGCAACTTCACCGATCCGGTCGAGGGCGCGCCCGATCCCGTGGGCGACGTTGGGAAGCTCGACGACGAGCTTCTGCTCGCCGACCTGATCGTCGCCGAACGGCGCCTCGAGCGCATCGAGAAAGCCGAAAGCAAGGGCATCGCCACGCACGAGATCAAACTCGAGGGCAAGGCACTGCGCCGCGTGCACGAGCAGCTCGAGGCCGGCCGCTCCATCCGTGATCTCGACCTGACGGGCGACGAGAAGGTCGCCATCAAGGGCTTCCAGTTCCTGACCCAAAGGCCGGTGCTGGTGATCGTCAACTCCGACGAGTCGGGCTTTGGCAAGAACCAAGAAGCCATCGACGCGATCGGCGCCAAACACCGCGCCCTCGAGTTCGCCGGCGCCTTCGAGATGGAGCTCGTGCAGCTCGACAAGGAGGATGCGCTCGCCTTCCGCGAAGACATGGGCATCGAGGCGTCGGCTCGGGCGCGCCTCATCAAGCTCGCCCACCAGGTCGTTGGCTACGTCAGCTTCTTCACCGTCGGGCCGAAGGAGGTCCACGCCTGGAACGTGAAGGACGGCGACAACGCCGTCGACGCCGCCGGCACCATCCACTCCGATCTGGCCCGCGGCTTCATCCGCGCCGAGCGCTTCACCTACGATGAGATCGTCGAGCACGGTTCCGAGAAGGCGCTCAAGGAAGCCGGATTGATCCGCCTCGAGGGCAAGGACTACCTCGTTCAAGACGGGGACATCCTGCTGGTGCGTTTCTCGGTCTAGCGCGTGCTGGAGAACTCTGCTAGAAACCACGAGCTGCTAGTGTGCTGTCCGCACCTGCGGCACCGACCCGTGAGCACAGCCGAACGACGACGGACGATCAGACCACTTTAGGGGAGACGCCGTGGATCAGGGGACCAGATTGGGGATCTACGAAATCGGCGAGCTGCTCGGCGAAGGCGGTATGGGCAGCGTGTATCGAGCCCGCGACACCAAGCTCGGCCGCGACGTCGCGATCAAGGTCCTGCTCCGCAACCTGGCGAGTGATCCGAAGCTCCTGGCGCGTTTCGAGCGCGAAGCCAAAGTTCTGGCGTCGATCAATCACCCCAACATCGCCACGATCTACGGCTTCGAGGACGTCGACGGAACCCCCTACCTGGTACTCGAGTATCTCGAAGGCGAGACCCTCGCCCAAGCACTGCAGAGGGGGCGACTGCCGACCGCCGCGGTGCTCCGCGCCGGCATTCAGATCGCCCGCGCTCTGGAGGCGGCGCACGAGAAGGACGTGGTGCATCGCGACCTGAAGCCCTCCAACGTCATGCTGTGCCGGGAGACCGTCAAGGTTCTGGATTTCGGCATCGCCAAGTCGTTTGCTTCCGGTGCCTCCGATCTGACCCGCAGCGACACCAGCGGCGGTGACCTCACGGAGACGGGGGCCTTGGTCGGCACGGCACCCTACATGAGCCCCGAACAAATACGCGGCGGCGCCGTCGACAAGCGCACCGACGTTTGGGCCTTCGGCTGTGTCATGTTTGAAGCCTTCACCGGTACCGGGCCCTTTGCCCGCGAAACGGTGGCCGACACGCTGGCGGCGATTCTCGAATACGAGCCGCGTTGGGAGCTGCTACCCGACGACTGTCCGGCGAACGTCGGAAAACTGTTGCGCCGCTGCTTGCAAAAGGACCTGGCGCGGCGTGCCCGCGACTTGTGGGACGTTCGCCTCGAGCTCGAGGAAGCGCTCGCCGAAGTCGCCCCGCAAGATCCAACGGCCCCCGAGCGACCCGGTGAGCCGGCAACGGCAGCCGAGCAACCCGATGTGCACCAGCCGGAAACTCTTCAGACGGCCGCCGAGGCGCCTCCGCCCACCGAGGCCCCGGCTCCCGAGGCCAGCGACCCGGGAACCCACGAGCGACTCAGCCAGGGCGAGCGACGCCAGACGACGATCCTGACGTCGACCGTAGGCGCTTACGGAACGATGGCCGAGCAGCTCGCGGTCGACGAATCGGAACGCGCGCTTGCCGAGATCCATCGCATCGTCAAGGCGATCGTCGCCACCCACGGCGGCATCGTGAACCGCTTCGCCCGTGGCGAGCTGCTGGTGCTGTTCGGCGTTCCGACCGCCCACGAGGACGATCCTTTGCGGGCAATCCGGGCAGCGCTCGACATCCACCGGCAGGTTCGCGCAGCGCTCGCTGACGTCGAAGAGCGCCTCGGCGAGCCGATTCGCATGAATACTGCCATTCACTCCGGGCCTGTGGTTGTCCGCATCGCCACCGAGGGCGGCGAGGAATTCACCATTGCGGGTCCCACGCTGCAGATGGCAGACCGGCTAGCAACTGAGGCCGCGGCCGACGAAATTCTGATCAGCGCCGATTGCCATCGTGTCGCGGCGCCGTTCTTCGACACCGAGCCGCTGCCGACCATCACCCTGCGCGGCACCGCAGAGCAGGTTGTGCCCTATCGGGTGATCGCCGAGAAAGAGCGACAGAGCCGGTTCGAAGCCGCCGCCGAGCTCGACCTGACCCGCTACACCGGCCGCGACCGCGAAATGCACATGCTGCGCTCTTCGCTCGAGGCGGCGATGACGGGTAACGGACAACTGCTCACTCTCGAGGGCGAGGTCGGAGTCGGCAAGAGTCGCCTCCTGTACGAGTTCTCCCACGGTGGCGATTGTGACCAAGCCGCTCTCGTCCGCGGGCGCTGCCGCTCGGACGGCGCCGGGCTCCCTTACCTGCCATTCATCGAGGCGCTCAAGAGTGTCCTCGAGATCCCCGAGGACGCCCCGACGATCGACGCCGAATCGGTGGCCTCGAGGATCATCGCCATCAACCCCGCTCTCGACGACTTCATCCCGCTGTATCTGCACCTGCTGTCGATCGAGAGCCCGGACTACGAGTTGCCGCAGCACCTCCAGGGCGACGACTTTCGTATCGCCATGCTCGAGGCGTTGTCGGCAATCTTCACGCTGCCGGCTAACGAGCGACCGGTCGTCATGTTGTTGGAGGACTGGCACTGGGCGGACGAGGCGTCGCGCGAAGTGTTATCGCAGCTCACCAGCATGCTGGCGGCGTTCGCGATGCTGGTCATCGTGACCTATCGACCGGAAGGCGATTTCGATTGGGGCCGTGGCAGCGAGCGTCGACACCTGACGCTGGAGCCTCTGTCGGAGGAGTTCTCGGTCGAGGTCATCAAGTCGGTGCTCGGCGTGCAGGGCTTTCCCACCGATCTCGCCCGGATGATTCACGAGCGCACCGGGGGCAACCCCTTCTTCCTCGAGGAGGTATGCCACGCGCTCGAGGAAGAGGGCGTCGTCCGCATCGAAGATGCCCAGGCGACGCTGACCGGTTCGCTGGATGCCGTTTACCTGCCGGACACGGTCCAGGCGGTGATTCTGACCCGCCTCGACCGCCTCGATCCCGAGCCCCGAGAGGTCGTGCGCCTGGCATCCGTTGTCGGTCGCGAGTTCGGCCGCCGCATTCTCGAGCGGACAATGGAGGACACCGGGCAACTCCTCACGGTTCTGGGACAACTCAAGGAGCTCGGCATCGTGCAGCAGATCGCCGTGGTGCCCGAAGCCGTGTACCGCTTCAAACACGCCCTCACCCGCGAAGTCGCCTACGGCAGCCTGCTTCCGCACCAGCTGCGCGGCCTTCACGGCCGGGTGGGAGAAGCCATCGAGAGCCTGTACCCGGACCGCGTCGACGAGCACGCCGCTCGTTTGGCACACCACTTCGGTGCCGCCGAGGAATGGGAAAAGGCGATCGAGTACGGCCGCCGGGCGGCGCACAAGGCGAGCCGGCTGCAGCGCGCCGACGAAGCGCTGCCTCTGCTCGAAAGCGTTCACCTCTGGCTCACGAAGCTGCCCGAGAGCACCGATCGCCAGGCACGACTCGCGGATGTGCTTCTCGAGATGGAACGGGCCTGCGAAACATTGGGTCGGCGATCCCGGCAGGAGGACCTGATCAATGAGTTGACGCGGTTACTCGAGCCCGCTGGTGCAAGCGTCAGGTTGGTGAAGACCAGGATCCGGCAAGGTGAACTCAACGTCCTGCTCGGACAATTCGAGGCTGCCGACAAACCTCTGAGGGAAGCCATCAGCATGACCACGGAGCTCGGCGACCGGGAACTGGAACGCGCGGCGCGGCGCGGCCTCGGCTTCCTGCGCTGGCAGGAGGAGCGTTACGACGAGGCCATCGAATGTAATGAACGAGCGTTGGAGATCAGCGTCGAGCTCGAAGACGATGACGCACAGGGACGTGATCGCGCCAATCTGGCCTCCGTGTTGCGCAGCGCCGGCGAGCCGGAAAAGGCCATCGAGCACATGACCCAGGCACTGGAGCTGACCGATCTCGAAGCCAACCACGCCAACCATGGCTACCTGCTCAACATTCTCGGCAAGATTTATAGGGATCTCGGCGACGACGATAGCGCCCTCGCGGCCATCGAGCAGGCGCGCCAGCTCTGCGCCGACGAACGTATCCACATCGGGTTGTGCTTCAACCTCAGCGCGATGGCGACGATCTATATGGAGCGCGGCGACACCGACCGGTGCCACGAGCTCTACGAAGAAATGGCGCAAGTCAGCCGCACGATCAACTACGCCGAGGGCCTGTCGATCGCCACCCGGCGCCTCGGCGAGCTGTTGTTCTCGCTGCGTCATGACGACGAGGCGTTGCTCTACTTCGAAGAGAACGCCGCCTTGTCGGCGCAACTTCGCGATCAGGAGAGTGAAGCGACCTCGTGGACCCGCATCGGCGAGCTCCACGAGCGCAATGGTCGTGCCGATGACGCCGTTGCCGCGTGGGCGAAGGTGCAGCAGTTGCGCGAAGATACGCGCGACTCCGGCGGTGAGATCGAAGCCCACGAGGGCATCGCCCGAGCAACCCGCATGCAAGACAGCGATGCCGCCATCAGCCATTACAATACTGCGCTGACGCTGGCGATCGGACTCGACGACAAGCCCAAGCAAGGCGAGCTGCTCAACTCGATGGCGATCACGCAGTGGCGGGCGGGGAACTTTCATGAAGCCCTTGAGTTTTACGAGCGCGCCCTGAGGGTTTTTGAGGGGCTCGACGACGAAGTTCACCAGGGGCTCGTGCTCAACAGCATCGCGGTGGCGCTGCGGGACATGGAAAGGCCAGCCGACGCGCTGAAGCGCGCCGAAGACGCGCTCGAGGTGAACCGCCGAACCGGGCAAGAGGTGCTCGAGGGCCATTCATTGGCGGTGTTGGGCGACGTGCATTTTGCTATGGACAAACTCAGCGAGGCACTGGATCATTACCAAGCTTCGCTCGACCTGCGCCGCCAGATCGGCGACCGCCCGGGCGAAGGATGGATGCTGTATCGGCTTTCTCAGGTGTGCGCCGCCCAAGATATGGCTGACCTCGCAACCTCGTACGCACACGAGGCCACGCAGATCGCGGAAGAAATCGACGACACGGAGCTGCGCGCCGCCGTTCACGGATCAGCCCCGACCAACGACTAGGCAAACGATCGCGCGTCGTCCATTCTGGCGACACGGACAAACGCAGGAGGACCGATGCCCCGCTACATCATCGAGCGTACCGTTGGCACACTAACCAAAGAGGAGCTGGACGCCGCCGGCAAGAAGTCGGTCGAAGTTCTTGAAGAGATGGGGGGCGTGGTCGTTTGGATCAAGAGCTACGTCTCGGAGGCCGAGGGAAAGATCTACTGCGAATACGATGCTCCGAATCCCGAGGCCATCATGGAACACGCACGACGCGCCGGCCTCCCCGCCGACAAGATCTCCGAGATCAAGCTCGAGATCAGCCCCGACATGTTCCGCTAGCAGGCCGGTCCACCCACAAGAAAGGGACTGGGATGGCAAGAGAATTCACGCTTGATGAGGGCATGCTTGCGCGCTTCGCCGAGCGGGCTGCCGAATACGACCGCCAGAATCGCTTCTGCCAGGAGGATTTCGACGAGCTGAAGGAGGCCGGATATCTGCTGATGGCCGTGCCGGAGGAGTTCGGCGGCTACGGTATGGACCTGGCCCAGGTCGCCGCACAGACCCGCAAGCTCGCCTACTACGCCCCGGCCACGGCGTTGTGCACCAACATGCACAACTACTGGGTCGGCCTCGTCGCCGACATCAGCGGCGGCGGCGACAAGACGATCGATTGGCTGCTTGAAGAAGCCGGCAACGGCGAAGTGTTCGCCGCCGGGCACGCCGAATCCGGCAACGACCTGCCGGTGCTGCTGTCGACCACCCAGGCCGAGCCGGTCGACGGCGGCTACAAGTTCACCGGCCGCAAGGCGTTCGGCAGCCTGACGCCCGTCTGGACCCGCCTCGGCATGCACGGGATGGACACCTCGGACCCGGACAACCCGAAGATCGTGCACGCCTTCATGAAGCGCGCCGACGACAACTACGAGATCAGGGAAACCTGGGATGTCATGGGGATGCGGGCCACCCGAAGCGACGACACCATCCTCAACGGCGTCTTCGTTCCCGACAGCCACATCGCCCGTATCGTACCGGCCGGGGCCGCCGGCCTCGATCAATTCGTGCTCGGCATCTTCGCCTGGGGGCTGATCAACTTCGGCAACATCTACTACTCGATCGCCAAGCGCGCACTCGA
>JADFNY010000441.1 GCA_022563115.1 Acidobacteriota bacterium
TCCCGGTCGTGATCCACAGCCGTGAGGCCGAGGACGATGTTCTCGCCGGCTTGCGGGAGCACGGTTGCTCCCGCGGCGTGATCCACTGCTTCACCGAGGGAGCGAGCATGGCCCGGGGCGCCGTCGAGCTCGGTTTCTATGTCTCGTTTGCTGGTATCCTGACGTTCAAGAACGCCCAGGACCTGCGCGACATCGCCGCACAAGTTCCGCTCGAGCGCATCCTGATCGAGACCGACAGCCCGTTTCTGGCACCGGTACCGCACCGCGGCCAGCGCAACGAGCCGGCGTTCGTTGTCGAGGTTGCCCGGACGATGGCCGAGCTTCACGACACCAGTGTGGAAGAGATCGAACGGATCACTTCGCAGAACGTGCGTAGGTTGTTCTCGCTTCCGGGCTAGCAGGCCGCGATTTTGCCAGGCGACGAGTTTTTCAGGCCCCTGCTAACTGCTGGTGCGGGCCGGCGGCGCGGGCTCGAAGGGCCCGCGCAACTGCTCGACCAACCGCGCCGCCTTGAGGATCTTGACCTCGCCGAGGGCGGGCCCGATGATCTGCAGGCCCACCGGCAGGCCGTCGTCGTCGCGGCCGCAGGGCACCGAGATGCCGGGCAGGCCGGCGAGGTTGGCGGTCACCGTGAACACGTCGGACAGGTACATCTCCAGCGGGTCGTCGGCCTTCTCGCCGATAGCGAACGCCGTACTCGGGGTGGTCGGGCCGACGACGACGTCGACGTCGGCAAAGGCGCGCGCGAAGTCGTTGCACAGCAGCGTGCGGACGCACTGGGCGCGGCCGTAGTAGGCGTCGCCATAGCCGGCCGAGAGAACGAACGTTCCCAGCAGGATCCGGCGCTTCACCTCGTCGCCGAAGCCCCCGCTGCGGGTGTTGGCGTACATGCCGGCGAGATCGTCGCTGTCGGCGCGGAATCCGTAGCGCACGCCGTCGTAGCGCGCCAGGTTCGACGACGCCTCGGCGTTAGCGATGACGTAGTAGGTGGCGACCGCGAATTCTTCGTGCGGCAGCTCGATGGGGCGGAGCTCGGCGCCGGCCGCTTCGAGCTCTGCAAGCACGCCCTCGACCTCGCGCTTGATGTCCGGGTCGAGGCCTGCCCCCAGCCAGGCCTCGGGAACCCCGATCGTGAGGTCGCCGGCGTCGCTCTCGAGGTCGTTGTGGAAGGCTGGTACCGGGTCGGGGAGCGTCGTGGAATCGTATTCATCGGCGCCGGCGATCACCGACAAGATCAGCGCCGCGTCCTCGACGGTGCGGGTCAGGGGGCCGATCTGGTCGAGGGACGAGGCGAACGCGACCAGCCCGTGCCGCGACACCCGGCCGTAGGTGGGTTTCAGCCCGACGACGCCGCAGAGGGCCGCCGGTTGGCGGATCGAACCTCCGGTGTCGGAGCCCAACGCAGCGGCCACCATCCCGGAGGCCACCGCCGCGGCCGAGCCGCCGCTGCTGCCGCCGGGCACCCGCGATACATCCCACGGATTGGCGGTCCGGCGAAAGGCGGAATTCTCGGTCGAGGAGCCCATCGCGAACTCGTCGAGGTTCGTTTTGCCGATGAGCACGGCGCCGGCGGCTTCAAGGCGCTCGACGGCGGTCGCCGTGAACGGCGGCGAGAAGGGCTCGAGAATGCGCGAGCCGGCGGTGGTTCGGCGGCCCGCAACGCAGAGGTTGTCCTTGAGCGCGA
This sequence comes from Acidobacteriota bacterium, assembly GCA_022563115.1. Lineage (GTDB taxonomy): Bacteria > Acidobacteriota > UBA890 > UBA890 > UBA890 > UBA890. The sequence goes on from JADFNY010000441.1 coordinate 1,685, forward strand.
TCGGCACACCGGCCAGGGGCCGGGCGCGCAGGTTGTCGTCGTCGTCGATCCGGCGGGCCCGCTGCCGGGCCTCGCCGCCGTAGACGGCAAGAAAAGCACCGACCTCCGCGTCGCCCGCGGCGATCGTATCGAGCGTCGCGTCGACCACTTCGGCGGCGCTCAGATCGCCTGCCGCGACGCGGCGGGCGGTGCCGGCGCAGGTCAGGCCTCGCAGCTCGATCGCCATCAGTCGGGAAGGACTTTGGGGACGACGAAGTGATCCTCGTCGGTGTCTGGGGCGTTGGCTAGTGCTTCGTCGGAGGGCAGACATGGGCTCTCGGTGTCGGGCCGCTCGACGTTGCTCAACCCGATGACGTGTTTGGTGGGCGGCACGTCGGTGATGTCGACCCGGTCGAGCTGTTCGATGAACTCCAGGACACGGGCCAGATCGGCCGCCAGAGTGTCCTTTTCGGCATCGTCGAGGCGCAACCTGGCGAGCGCGGCGACGTAGTCGACGACCTCGGGACCGATGCCCATTACTCGCTCGCCGGCACGGTTACCGTCCCGCCGACGAACTCGGTG
>JADFNY010000135.1 GCA_022563115.1 Acidobacteriota bacterium
TTAGAAAACAGTTTGTAAAACGTTCTTGGTTCCCCTAAAGTAAAACCTGGCGCTGGAATCCGATACCCGTGAACCCGCGACACAATCTTCTTGCAAAGTACCTTGCGGACTTGAGCAAAATATTCTTCAGCGCAGTTGTGGTTAAACAATTCATTGAACGCCATTTTAATTTTCTTGAATTCAGCATCGGCATTGCAAGCGCGATTACTTTATTCATCATTGCTTACTTTATTCAGCCGAAGGAGTAGCCAATGACGTGGCTTTCTATTACAGGCTTAGTGCTTGTCCTTCTTGCCTTGGCTGCACTTGCGATTGTTAAATACCAACAACGCCACCAGAAGTAGCAAAGACGGTCTTACTCCTTACTGCGCCGCACGGCCAGTTGGCAGCATGAAAATGAACCGGCTCCCCTTCCCTATCTCGCTCTCCACCCAAATTTTTCCCCCATGCATCTCGACGAATTTCTTGGCTAATGCCAGGCCCAATCCGGTGCCCCCGTACTCGCGCGTCGTCGAGGCATCGGCCTGCTCGAACGCTTCGAAGATGCTGTCGAGCCTTTCGCGGGGAATGCCGATACCAGTGTCGCTCACGGCGAAGCAGAGGACGATGCTTTCTTTGTCTTGCGACTCGACCCGGACGTCCACCGAGACCTCACCGTGCTCGGTGAACTTGATGGCGTTGCCGATGAGGTTGGTGAGAATCTGGCGCAGGCGTCCCGGATCACCGACCAGGGTGTCCGGTAGATCCGGTGGGGTGTTCCAGGTGAGCACCAAGCCCTTGTCTTCGGCGCTAAGGGCGAGTGACCTGACCGTCTGGCGCAAGCAATCGGCGATGTCGAACGTGATGTTGTCGAGCTCGAGCTTGCCCGCCTCGATCTTGGAGAAGTCGAGGATCTCGTTGATCAGCCGCAGCAGAGCGTCGGCCGATGATCTTACGATGGTGAGGTGATCCTCTTGCTCGACGCTGAGCTCGGTGTCCAGAACGAGATCGGTCATGCCGATGATAGCGTTCATCGGGGTGCGAATGTCGTGGCTGATGTTGGCCAAGAAATCGCTCTTGGTGCGGTTGGCAGCGTCGGCTGCGTTTTTCGCTTCCTCCAGCTCGCGGGTCCCGGCCGCCAACCTGAAGTTGGCACTGATCGCCCGCCAGTACCAGCGGTTGTGCTCCGTCGCCTGCAACAGGTAGACGAGAAAGAGGATCGTGATGATGGGGACGACGAACTGCTGTTGCCCGTACAGGAGGCTCCAGAAGAGGGCAGGGCCCATCAGCAGCGAGAAATAGCCAATGGCCAAGACGAAATCCGCCGCCAACGACGTGCCCATGCTGAGGCCGAGCACGGTGGTCATCAAAAGAACCATCCAGAAGGTTGCATCACCCACGTCGAGGGCCAGGGTGACAGAGAAGAACAGCCCCCAAGCGAACGCCGTCGAGTAGATGCTGAGCCGGAGCAATCTCCTCCACAGCGTGGGGTTTTCGGTGTAGCGTTTCTTGAGCGAGAGGCCGATGCAAAGGCGGACGATCCCCAGAGCCAACAAGAGGGGTGCCGCGGTGAGGAGGACCTCAGGATACTGTTCGTAGTAGGTGGTGGTAAGCGCGATCAGCAGGATGAAGAGCGGGTGGACGACGAGGCCGAACGGAGATCGGTCGACGAGCTCGAAGATCGCCACCCGGGCGAGCTCCTCGCCAGTGGACGCCTCCGAGTCGGTGGATAGGAGCGAGAACTCCACGGTCTGCTGGGTGGTATCGATCATTTTTCAACCTTGCGTCTTATCTAGATTAGAGCGCACTTCTTCTTCCCGGGGCAATACTGAAGTTGCTCGCCGGGCGCACCCGCTCGGCATCGGCGAAGTGACGATGCTGGATTTCCTCTTCGCCGACCCAGGCGAATACAAGGAGTTCCGGTAGCGCGAGCGTGCCGCCAAGGACGCGGCCCATGAGTCGCAGCGTACGAATGCGCTATGCCGTCAGAACTGGAAGTAGATGAAGGGCTCGACGACCGGCCGCACGAACGCCAGCGCCACCGCCACCGTCGCGCCGTAGACGGGCCAGAACGCCCAAGGGGACAGGCCCTGCACCCACTCGGTAGGGCGCTGAAGACGGTTGAGCCCGTGGACGACGGCGAGGCCGGCAAACAGCAGAAACAACACTGGGCTGAGCTCCCGCGTGCCGGGAGCGTCGAACCACACGAAGGCGCGGACGATCCTCAGCGCGTCACCGAGCCCCTCGGCACGAAAGAAGATCCACGCTAACAACACCCACCACATGGTCAGCAGCGGAGCGCCCAGGCGCCCGATGAGCGACGGCAACCGTGACCCGAACCCACGCTCCCGCCACTCGCGGTGCACGATCAAGGCGGCCCCGTGCAACCCTCCCCAGATCACGAAGTTCCACGCTGCGCCGTGCCACAACCCGCCCAGCAGCATCGTGAGCAGCACGTTGCGATACACGAACAGCTTCGTGCCGTGGCTGCCGCCCAGAGGGATGTACAGGTAGTCACGCAGCCAGCTCGACAGGCTCATATGCCAGCGTCGCCAGAAGTCGCGAATGTCGGCGGCGTAGTAGGGAAAATCGAAGTTCACCCCGATGTCGTAGCCGAGCAGCCCGGCGGCCCCGATCGCCATGTCGGTGTACCCGGAGAAGTCGCAGTAAATCTGCACGGCGTACAGCAGCGTCGCGATCCAGGCGCTCATGGCGGTGAACTCCATCGGCGCGGCGAAGTACTGATCGACGAGCGGCGCGATGTTGTCGGAAATGCAGGCCTTCTTAATGAATCCGACCAGAAACAAGCTCAGGTACGGCCGCGCCCGGATATCGGCGAGCAGCCGCGAGGCGGAAAGCTGCGGGATGAAGTGCGCGGCGCGCACGATCGGCCCGGCGACGAGCTGCGGGAAAAAGCCGACGAACAGCATCACGTCGAGCAGGCTTCTCGAGGGCTCGAGCCGGCGCCGGTAGATGTCGATCGAGTAGCTCAGTGTCTGGAACGTGAAGAAGCTGATGCCCACCGGGAGAATGATCTCGAGGTTCGAGCGCGACATCGGCAAGCCGATCAGTCGCAGGAAGTCACCGCCGCTGTCGACGAAGAAATTGAAGTACTTGAAGAAGCCCAACATGCCGAGGTTGGCGAACAAGCTCGCGTACAACCATCGGCGGCGCCGCGACTCGTCGTCGGTGTCGAATATCTTGATGCCGACGATGAAGTCGACCAGGCTCGAGATGATGATCAACGAGAGAAAGCGCCAATCCCACGCCGCATAGAAGACGTAGCTGGCGACCAGCAGAAGAACCTTGCGCTGCTCGTTCCTCGGCAGCGCCCAGTGCAGCGCGAACACCAGCACGAAGAACTCGATGAAGCGCGCCTCGGTAAAGATCATTGCCCGGCGCCGGCAGCCGCAGCGAGCCGCCCGGCGAGAGCGCGGGAGAACGCCTCCGCTCCGACGAAATTCAGATGGGTCCAATCGAACATCATCCGCTCCGAAACCAGCGTCGAGTACTCCTTCCGATCGCTGAAGGCGAAGAGCTGCCCGAGGTTTTCTTCGCGGATGAGCTCGATCGTGGCCCGGTGATCGACCGGCAGGGGCGAGACCACGAAGATCACCGTCGCCCCCATCGACTCGGCGAGTTGCCGGATGCTCCGCAGCATGGCGATGCGGTATCGCCGCGCCCCGTCGTCGAGTGTCGGCTCCGTCGTGTCGAGACGGGCGTAGAACTCGTCGAGCCGCTGCGCCAGGCTGGCTTCATGGGCGGCGGCCACCTCACCGGTGCCGGGCTTCAGCGGCAGGGGCTCGAAACCGTCGCCGCCGGGCCCGAGGCACATCGCGTCGGTGTCGGTGAGACGCTCCGAGGACGGATCGAAAGCGCGCGGAAAAGCACCGATGTTCAACCGCCGTTGCACGAACGCCCTCAGATGACCGGCCGCGTGCCCGAGGTTGGTCAGAAAGACGCGCGTGCCCCCCCTGCTCGCCGCGGCGTTGCTCTCGAAAACGAGCGACCGCAAAGCCAGTGAAGTGTGCTCCAGATCGTGCCAGTAGGTCTCCCTCGTAGAATCGCGGTTCGTGTTCAGCACCGGAGTGGAAAAGTCGTCGATCTCAACCAGCACCCAATCGAGCCGCAGGCCGGTCTCCGACATGCGTTGCAGCAGGTAGTGGGTCTCGATCAGGCGCATCCCCGGCGCACCGAAGTTCAGCGACCGGGCCTCGACGCCGCGGCGAGCCATCTCATCGTCAAACACCTGCGGCACGTAGTTATGGTGCACCCGGCTCGAACCGATGAACACGGCGTTGATCGACGCCCTTCGGCGAGCCAGCAGATCGAGCTTGTCGTCGATGCACTCGATGTACGGGGCGGGGGCGCCCCAGCCGATCAGCGTCGACGCGATGGCGAGAGAAGCGACGCACAAAACCGTATCGCGCAACACCTGGAGCCACTTTGCAGACAACACGATCAAGAGGACCGCCCGGGGCACGAGGATCGATTGGCGAGGCCTATCGTATCAGCGCGCACCGGGGCCCGATTCGAGGCCTGCTCCGCCGGGGGTGACGGATCACTCGGTCTTGAGCGTCACCACCGGGTCGACACGAGCCGCCCGCCGCGCCGGAATGAACGTCGCCACCAGGGCGACGGAACCCAAGAGACCCAAAGCGACACCGAACGTCAGCGGATCAAGCGGGCTGACATCGACCAGAAAAGACCCCAGCAAACGCGTCAATTTCACTGCCAAGGCCAGACCGATCCCCAGGCCGACGAGCGGCCGAGTTTCGTCATGCCTTCGTTTTTCGTGGAATCGTCGTTATTCGGATCGCAATGCGATCGCGGGATCGACCGCGGTCGCTTGACGTGCCGGCCAGTAGCTCGCCAGCACGCTGACCCTCAAGCAGCGCCGCGCTCACGGTAGCGAGGGTGGTCATGTCGGCCGGATGAACGCCGTACTCCCTTGCCCCCACCCCTCCGTGTACGAGAACATCTGGACCACTCCCTGAGGGCATCCATGCGAAAGCTGAAGATCGGTCTCGCTGTCGTCGCCGGCGCCCTGGCGTTGCTCCTCGCCGTCGCCTTCTTGGTAGATTTCCGCGCCCCGGCGTTGGGTCGGCGCATCCTCGACGCCGCCGGGGCCGACGCCGGCATCGAGATCCAGGCAGCGCGCTTCAAGCTCAACCTGGTGCGCGGCATCGTTCTCGAAGAGGTTGTCGCGACGACGCGGATCCCCTCGGGCACCGTGGTGGCAATACTCGACCGAGTCGTTCTCCAGCACCGCCTGTTGCCGCTTATCTATGGCGATATCGTCATCGATCGATTGATCCTGGAACGACCGCTGATCGAGTTCATCAACGATGAGGCGCTGTCGGCGCGCGGCGGCCGCTCCCGTACCGCGCCGCGAATCACCCGCGTGTCGTTCGTCCAGGAGGGTACGGGCTCCTCTCCGGTCGGCCGGGCGGTGGCCGTGCATTCCGCCTTGATCACCGACGGTACCTTGCTGCTTCGCGAAGCTGATGGTGAGCCGACGATCCGGGTCGAGCAGTTCGACGTCGAGCTCAGCGGCATCGAAATCGAGGAGGGCGCGGCATCCGTCGCCGTCGGCCTGTCCGGGCGCGGTCGCATCGACATCGGTGAAGTCCGCTTCGGGGCGCGGGCAACTCGCCATCGACGGTGTCTTGGACGGGTGCGCTCGGGTATCGGTACGGCGAGAGAACATCAACCTGGGCGGTTGGGGGGGGGTGATTTCTCCGACGCCGTCGTCGACGCGCTGACCGACGACAGCGGGTGGACTTCGATACCCTTGGTGATCGGCGGAACGATTGAGGAGCCGAGCGTCCGCCCCGACTCCGAGGCCCTGCTTGCCGCCCTGCGGGAGTCCGCGGGCAACAGCCTCGGAAGGCTGCTACAAGGACTCATCAAGAGAGACGATTGAGCGCCCCGTGCCGCTGGAGCAGCACGGGGGGCGAGAGAGGGAGACGAGCCGAGATGAAGCGCGTTGCGTTGCTGGGGATCCTGGGAGTCTGGTCGATGGCGCTGGTCGCAGCGGTGCCGGCACCGGCGAAGGTGCAACAAGGAGCCGGGATCAACTGGCCCGCCTTCCGCGGTCCGGGCAGCAGCGGGATCGCCGAGGGCTTCGCCACGGCGACGACGTGGAATGCCGAAACCGGCGACAACGTTTTGTGGAGCGCGCCGATCCCCGGCCTCTCCCACTCGAGCCCGGTTGTGTGGGGCGATCGGGTGTTCGTGACCACCGCGATCAGCTCCAGCAACAACTCCCTCCGCGTCGGCCTGTACGGCGACATCACACCGGTGCGCGACAACAGCGAGCACACCTGGAAGATCTACGCGCTCGACAAGCGCAGCGGAGCGATCGTTTGGGAGCGCACCGTGCATACCGGGGTACCGGCCGTCATGCGCCACCCCAAGTCGACCCACGCATCCGCCACGATGACCACCGACGGCACCCACCTCATCGCCTACTTCGGCTCCGAGGGACTCTACGCCTATGACATGGACGGCGAGCTGTTGTGGAGGAAGGACCTCGGCGTCCTCGATGCCGGCTTTTACGTCGTTCCCGAAGCTCAATGGGGCGTCGCCTCGTCACCGATCATCTATGACGGCAAGGTCATCCTGCAGGCCGATGTCCAGGAGAACTCGTTCATCGCCGCCTTCAACCTGTCAGACGGCGCGGAGATCTGGCGCACCGGGCGGGACGACGTCCCCACCTGGGGAACCCCGAACGTCTACCTCTCCGGCGACCGCGCCCAGATCGTCGTCAACGGCTACCGTCACATCGGCGCCTACGACCCCGACTCGGGCACCGAGATCTGGAAGATGCGCGGTGGCGGCGATATCCCGGTGCCGACGCCGATCTTCGCCCACGGCCTGATCTTCATCACCAACGCCCACGGCCCAGGGTCGCCGATCTACGCGATCCGGCCCGATTCTACCGGCGACATCTCGTTGGGTGAAGGCGAGGACGCGAACGAGCATGTCGTTTGGAGCGTTCCGCGCGGCGGCAGCTACATGGTGACGCCGATGGTCTACGGCGACTACCTGTACAACCTGCGCAACAACGGGGCGCTGAGCGTCTTCAACGCCCGCACCGGCGAGCGCATGTACCAGGCGCGCCTCGGCGCCGGCGGCGGCTTTTCGGCCTCCCCGGTCGCCGCCGACGGCAAGGTGTACTTCACGGGCGAGGACGGCGACATCTTCGTGCTTGAGGCGGGACCCGAGTTCGAGTTGCTGGCGACCAACCAGATGGGAGAGGTGTGCATGGCAACGCCGGCGATCTCCGAAGGGATGCTGCTGTTTCGCACCCAGGGCCACGTCGTCGCCGTCGCGGCGCCGGCACGGTGATCGAAACCCGTCCGGTCACCGCCGTAATCTGGGACTACGACGGCACATTGGTCGACACCCGGGCGAAGAACTGGGGGATTACGCGCAACATCGTGCGGCACTTCACCGGTGCCGATCCGGACACGATCGAAGCGCTGAGCTCACTGGACGCCTACACCCGCGCGCTGCACCGCAACCATGACTGGCGTCGCTGCATTATATGTACTGTTTCTAATAGATCTGGACTGGGTTTATGAGCAACCTTATCTTTAATTGTTCGAAAGTGTGGAATTGGAAGCTTCTCTACAGGTGGCTCCGAAAGGAAAAAATACCCTAAAGGTGTCAGAGTAGCTTTTGCTAAAGCTTCTATTTGTCGAAGAGTCGGGTCTGCGCTACCTGCAATCCATTCATCTAATCGTGGAAACTTTTTTTGTAAGTCCTTAACGGTTTGATCAGAACGTTCCAGTGCCCAACGCAAAACCTTATCTTTAACTTCAACTCGGCTCATATTCCAGCCCAAAAAAAGAGGTGATTACTTTCGATGTTTACTGGCCTATTCTCAATGCGTTTTTGAATAAAGATTCTTCTCAACTTCCCTTTAGAATAATCATTGATTTGTAACGCACAATATAATAATGGGGCAAAATGCCATTCAATACAACCTCTCCCGTTTGGACAAAAAGGCGTAGAGGGCTTTGTCGAAGGGCATCGAAGTGTCGATCGGGTGGTAGTCGATTCTTGACTGGCGGCAGGCAGAGGCAATCTCTTCAGAAAAATCAGAAACCGCTCTGGCATAATGCCCTTTGATCTGATAAGGCAGAGTGGTCAGCTCTTCGCCGGTTTCCATATCTTTAAATATCGCTTCAGACGGAAAAGCAAAATCACGTTCGCGCGGGTCCAGAATATGAAAGACTATAACCTCGTGCTTGTTGTACCTGAAATGCTTGAGTCCGGAGATAATTTTGTCGGCCTCGTCAAGCAGGTCGGACAATATAATAACCAGCCCGCGCCTTTTGATACGTTCGGCCATTTCGTGTAAAGTCGTGGTAATATCGGTTTTGTCCGATGGCGCTTGCCGGGACAGTTCGTTTAAGAGAACATGCAGATGTCCAGATTTTGAGCGCGGCGGAATATACTGCCGGAGTTTTTCATCAAAAGTCACCAGGCCGACTGCGTCTCTTTGCTTGAGCATCATGTACGACAGCGCACCGCATAACAAGCGGGCATAATCCATTTTAGTGATGCGGTCTCCGGACTGGTAGGCCATCGAGGCCGAGCAGTCCAGCAGCAGATAGGCTTTGAGATTGGTTTCTTCTTCGAACTGTTTGATATAATAGCGGTCGGATTTGGCGTAAACTTTCCAGTCGATGTCGCGGATATTATCACCCGGCATATACTGGCGGTGCTCGGCGAACTCTACCGAAAATCCGTGATAGGGTGATTTGTGAAGGCCGGCGATGAATCCTTCGACCACCATGCGGGCGCGGATTTCCATCCCTTTTAGTTTGGAGACAATCTCCGGGTCGAGGTATTGCTGATAGCTTGTGTTCATTATTTTTTTAGCGCCGGTTTTTCAAGCAGGTTTACGTAAATGACAAAG
>JADFNY010000136.1 GCA_022563115.1 Acidobacteriota bacterium
CTGGCGTTTTCTTCAGCTTGGCGACGCGGGCGTTTTCCTTCTCGACCACGCTGAGAATGAGTACGTCCCCAACCTTGAGCTTGGTGCTGCCCTTCGCCGTGATCACGACGTGGGTCTTGACCTTGGCGTCCTCGACCTTGCGGTAGGGGCTCTCGATGAAACCGAACTCGTTGATGCGCGCGTAGCAGGACAGCGACGAGATCAGACCGATGTTTGGGCCCTCCGGTGTCTCGATCGGGCAGATACGACCGTAGTGAGTCCGGTGCACATCACGCACCTCGAAGCCGGCGCGCTCGCGCGAAAGACCGCCCGGGCCGAGGGCCGAAAGCCGCCGCTTGTGGGTAACTTCGGAGAGCGGGTTGGTCTGGTCCATGAACTGCGACAGCTGCGACGAACCGAAGAATTCGCGCACCGCCGCCATGATCGGCTTGGCGTTGATCAGATCGTGCGGCATCGCCGTCTCGATCTCCTGATGGACGCTCATCTTCTCGCGCACGGCGCGCTCCATCCGAACCAGGCCGATGCGGAACTGGTTCTCGAGCAGCTCACCGACCGAGCGCACACGGCGGTTCCCCAGGTGGTCGATGTCGTCGACCTTGCGCGGATCGTCGGGGATCGACAGCAGGTAGCGCAGCACGTCGACGAAGTCGTCGGCGTCGAGCAGACGGTCGTCGAGATCCTTGTCGCCGTCGAGCTTGAGGTTGAACTTCAAGCGGCCGACGCGAGAGAAGTCGTAGCGCTGAGAATTCTGGAACATATTGGAAAACAGATTGCGCGAGCTCTCCGCCGTCGGCGGATCGCCGGGGCGCATCTTGCGGTAGATCTCGACCAGCGCTTCCTTGCGGCTCGAGACGTTGTCCTTGCGCAGCGTGCTGCTGATCACGATGCCGCCGGAGTTGGCCTCGGGGAAGAAAATCTCCACCTTGGTGGCCTTCGCCTCGGCGAAACGATCGATCACACCGGGGGTAATCTCTTCGTTCGCCTCGACCATTACCTCGCCGCTTTCGGGGTCGGCGATATCGTGCATCGTGTAGGCGCCCTCGAGGTCGGCGATCTCCAGATCGATCTTCTTGACGCCGCCTTCGCCGAGGCGCTTGAGCGAGCCGCGTGTCAGCTTGCTTCCGCCCGCGAGGATCTCCTTGCCCCGGTTCTTGCCCTTGGTGCCCTTCAGCGTGTTCGAGAAGTGGCGGCCGATGAGTCCCGCGCCAAGGGGAACGCTCAGCCCGCCCTTCAGCTTCAGCTCTACCGGGCGGTAGAAGGCGCGCAAAACGTCCTCGGAGGTCTCCAGGCCGAGTGCCTTCAGAAAGACTGTGGCGGGAAACTTGCGGCGCCGGTCGATGCGAACCTGCACGAGGTCGCGGCTGTCGAGCTCGAACTCGACCCACGAGCCACGATACGGAATCACCTGGGCGATAAAGAGCGTACGGCCGCTGCCGGGATGGAAGAAGATGCCCGGCGAGCGGTGCAACTGCGACACGATGACGCGCTCGGTGCCGTTGATGATGAACGTGCCGCGCGCCGTCATCAGGGGGATGTCACCGAGGTAGACCTCTTGCTCCTTGATGTCGCGGATCGTCTTGGCGCCGGTTTCGGGGGCCTTGTCCCAAACGACCAGGCGGATCGTCACCCGAAGCGCTACAGCGTAGGTCATACCGCGGCTCTGGCATTCCTCTTCGTCGAACGGCCACTCCCATTCGCCGATCGAGTACTCGACGAACTCGAGGGTTGCGGTCTCCCGGAAGTCGCTGATCGGGAAAATGGTGCGGAAGACTTCCTGCAGGCCGAGTTCCTCCCGCCGGTCGGCCGGGACGTGCATCTGCAGGAACCGGTCGTAGGACTTCCGCTGCACCTCGATGAGGTTCGGCAACTCGATGACAGCAGGGATCTTGCCGAAGCTCACCCGCTCGCGCAGGGGCATCAGTGAGGTATCAGCCATGGGTACAAGACTCCTTGGCGGTGCTATCCGCTATTGATAAAATCCGGGGCATACCGTTCTCTATGAGCACCGCCGCGCGGTACCAGAGAAAACTGACTTGGCGTCTGGGTCGGCAAGGCAGCTTGTTTACTTGACCTCGACCTCAGCGCCGGCGGCCTCGAATTTCTTGGCGAGCTCGTCGGCCTCGTCCTTCTCGATCCCCTCTTTGACGGGGTTGGGCAGATTGTCTACGAGGTCCTTGGCCTCCTTGAGACCGAGGCTGGTGACCTCGCGGACCACCTTGATGACGTTGATCTTCTTCTCGCCAAACGAGGTCAGAACGACGTCGAAAGCGGTCTGCTCTTCCGGTTCAACGGCACCACCCTCGGCACCCGCAACCATCATGGGCGCAGCCATTGCCTGGGCGCTGACACCAAATTTTTCCTCGAGCTCCTTGACCAGGTTGGCCAGCTCGAGGACCGACATACCCTCAATGTGTTTGATCAGGTCCTCGGTCGAAACTTTCGCCTTTGCCACGGCTTCCTCCGTCTTTGGCGTCGGCTGCTGACGTTCCGTCAGGCCGCCGTCACTCGTTGTTCGCGTTGTTGGTTATTCTTCTTCTTCTTTGGCCGCAGTTTCGTCGGACGCGCGGTCCTCGGATGTCTCTTCTTCGGCCCCCGCCGACTCCTCGGCAGGATCCTGGATCACTTCGGGTGCCGCGGCTTCATCGGCCTGGGTGGCGTCCTGAGCCTCGGTGGCGTCCTCGGCGGGCGCCTCTTCGGTGGCATCCTGAGCCTCGGCGGCATCCTTAGCGGCGTCCTCGGCGGCTTCCACGGGTTCCATCTCACCCGCCTCTTCCTTCTTCTCACGGATCTGGTCCAGCACCGTAACGACGCTCCGCAAGATGCCGCTGAGCGCGGTGACAAAGCCCGTGATCGGGTAGTTCATCAGGTACAGGACCTTGCCGATCAGCTCCTGGCGCGGCGGTAACTTGGCGAGCTGCTCGAACTCCTCGGCGGAGATCGGCACACCATCGACGATGCCGCCCTTGAAGTTCGGCGTTTCGAACTCCTTGGCGAACTCACGCAGCGTCTTGGCGAGGCTGACCACGTCGCCCTCGGTATAGGCGATCGCCGTCTGGCCGACGAGAAGTTCCTTGAGCTCGGCGAGCGGCAGATCTTCGATGGCGCGCAGCACCATCGAGTTCTTCACCACCTTGAACCGCGCTTCACTGGCGCCCAGCTTGCGCCGCAGGTCGGTCGCACCGGCAACGTCGAGCCCCTTGAAGTCGACCAGGATCGCGTGCGGAACGTCGGCGAACTCGGCCCGCAGCCGTTCCACGTTTTGTTCCTTCTGTGTTCTGCTGATCGGCATCGTTAGCTATTTCCGTATCAGATCACCGGGGTCGATCGACACCCCGGGTCCCATCGTGGAGGCGATGTGAACGCTCTTCAGGTACTTGCCTTTCGCGGAGGCCGGACGCACCCGCAGGATCTCGTTGCTCAGGGTGCGAATGTTTTCGCTGAGCGCCGACTCGTCGAACGAGACCTTGCCGATGGCGGCGTGCACGACACCGCCCTTGTCGACGCGAAACTCGAGCTTGCCGGCCTTGATCTCCTCGACCGCCTTGCCGACGTCGAACGTCACCGTTCCGGACTTGGGGTTCGGCATCAGGCCGCGCGGGCCGAGCACTCTGCCGAGCTTGCCGACGTCGCGCATCATGTCGGGGGTCGTGACGACGGCGTCGAACTCGAGAAAGCCCTCGGCAATCCGGGTGCACAGATCCGTACCGCCGACCACGTCGGCGCCCGCCGCCTCCGCCTCCTGCAACTTCTCACCCTGGGCAATGACCGCCACCCGCTTGTTCTTGCCGGTCCCGTGCGGCAGCACCACGGTGCTGCGCACCATCTGGTCGGCGTGCTTCGGGTCGACGCCGAGCACGAGGGCGATTTCGACGGTCTCGTCGAACTTGGCGAACGAGTTCCTCTTGACGAGGGCGACGCCTTCGTCGAGCTCGTAATCACGATCCTCGATGGCCTCGCGGGCCGCAGTGTATTGCTTTCCGTGCCTCGGCATGTTCAGGCCCCTTCCTCCAGGCCCTCGATCTTGATACCCATCGAGCGCGCCGTGCCGGCGATGATCTTCACCGCCGCGTCGACGTCGTTAGCATTCAGGTCGGGCATCTTGCTGCGCGCGATCTCCTCGACCTGAGCTCGCGTCACCGTGCCGACGTTCTCTTTGTTGGGCTCGGCGGCCCCCGAAACGATGTTGGCGGCCCGCTTCAGCAACACCGCCGCAGGCGGTGTCTTGGTAATGAAGCTGAAGGTCCGGTCCTGGTAGACGGTGATCACCACCGGGATGATGAGGCCGCCCTTGTCATTGGTCGCGGCGTTGAACGCCTGACAAAAATCCATGATCGCGACGCTGTGCTGACCCAGGGCGGGGCCCACGGGGGGGGCCGGCGACGCCTTGCCGGCAGGGATCTGCAGCTTGATCTGCGCCAGTACCGGTTTTCCTCTCGTTTTAGCCATTGTTCGATGAACGCTCCGCTTGCCCTAACGCGCGGCGGCGCTAGGTCTTTTCTACTTGAAAGAAATCGAGCTCTACGGGTGTGTTGCGCCCGAAGATCGAAACCATGACCTTGAGCGTGTTGCGACGCGCGTCGACTTCGTCGACCTTGCCGGTGAAGTTCGTGAACGGGCCGTCGATGATGCGCACCGACTCGCCCGTGTGGAACTGGAACTTCGGCTTCGGCGCCTCGACGGACTCCTCCATCCGGTTGACGATTTTTTTCACTTCGTGCGGCGGCAACGGGATCGGATGGCGGCCAGAACCGACGAAGCCCGTCACCCGCGGCGTGTTCTTGACCACGTGCCACAGCCCGTCGCTCATCTTCATGCGGATCAGGATGTAGCCGGGGAAGAATTTCTTCGCTGTCACCACTTTCTTGCCCGCCTTCATCTCGACGATGTCCTCCGTGGGGATGAGCAACTCCGCCACCTGATCGCCGAGCTCCAGCGTTCGAATTCTCTCCTCGAGGCTCTGCTTTACCTTGCGCTCGTACCCGGAGTACGTGTGGATGACGTACCATTGCTTGCCGTCGTCCGGCTCTTCGTCACCCAGCGGCGCCGGGTGCGGGTCGACCGCGACCTCCTCCTCCTCATTGGCGGTGGCCTCGTCGTCCGCCTCGAGATCGTCGTCAGCCGCCTCGGCACCGTCGGGCGTCTGTGCGGCATCCGCCTCGGTCGCCAATGCCGCGAGGTCGACGACGGCCTCGTCGTTGTCAGCCGCCGGCTCGATCTGCTCGTTCTGTTCCAACTCGCTCACCATCCCAGGCAGTTGCGCGAAGCTGCCTAGCTGAAGTATCCGTACAGCCAGGTGACAACCCGGCCCATCACGATGTCGACGGCCCACAAGAAGAAGCCGAATATGAAACAGGTCACGATCACCACGATCGTGGTGCCATAGACCTCATTCCGCTTCGGCCACGTAACCTTGTGGAACTCTGAGCGTACCTCCTGCAAAAACTCCCTGAATCGCTTGATCATCTCGAAAGAGTGTTTTGGCAGGCCAGGAGGGATTCGAACCCCCAACCCCCGGATTTGGAGTCCGGCGCTCTACCAATTGGAGCTACTGGCCTCCCAAAAGTCCGGTACTTGGGCACCGCTCCTCACTCTAAGATTTCGGTGATGGTGCCGGCGCCGACCGTCCGTCCACCCTCGCGGATGGCGAACCGCAGGCCCTTGTCCATCGCGATCGGCGTGATCAGCTCCACCTTGAAGCTGACGCTGTCTCCGGGCATCACCATCTCGATGCCCTCGGGCAGCTCCACCGACCCGGTCACGTCCGTCGTGCGGAAATAGAACTGCGGCCGGTAGCCCTTGAAAAACGGCGTGTGCCGCCCTCCCTCTTCTTTCGTCAACACGTACACCTCGGCACCGAACTTCGTGTGCGGCAAGATCGATCCCGGCTTCGCCAGTACCTGCCCGCGCTCCACCTCCTCTCGGTCCGTTCCCCGCAACAGCACCCCGACGTTGTCTCCCGCCTGCCCCTCATCGAGGATCTTGCGGAACATCTCCACCCCCGTGACCACCTTCTTCTGGGTGTCACGGATTCCCACGATCTCGATCTCTTCCCCCGTCTTGACGATCCCCTGGTCGATACGGCCCGTGACCACCGTGCCGCGGCCCGAAATCGTGAACACGTCCTCGATCGGCATCAAAAACGGCTTGTCGATCTCACGATCCGGCTGCGGAATGTAGTTGTCCAGCGCCGCCAGCAGCTCCTTGATCGGCTCCACCGCCTCTCCCTCACCGCCCGCCTCCACCGCCTTGAGCGCCGAGCCCTGCACCACCGGTATGTCGTCGCCCGGAAAGTCGTACAAGCTCAACAACTCTCGAACCTCCAGCTCCACCAGCTCCAAGAGCTCCGGATCGTCCACCTGGTCCGTCTTGTTCAGGAACACGACGATCGCCGGCACCCCTACCTGCCGCGCCAGCAGGATGTGCTCCCGCGTCTGCGGCATCGGCCCGTCCGCCGCCGATACCACCAGCACCGCTCCGTCCATCTGCGCCGCGCCCGTGATCATGTTCTTCACGTAGTCCGCGTGCCCCGGACAGTCCACGTGCGCGTAGTGGCGCGCCTCCGTCTCGTACTCCACGTGCGCGATCGCGATCGTGATCCCTCGCTCGCGCTCCTCCGGAGCCTTGTCAATGCTCGAAAACGGAACGTAGTCCGCGAACCCCTGCTTGCTCTGCACCAGGGTGATCGCTTCCGTCAACGTGCTCTTGCCGTGATCAACGTGGCCGATCGTTCCGACGTTGATGTGCGGCTTCGTACGTTTGAATTTCTCTTTCGCCATCTATTCCTCCGCTCCGGCCCGCGGCTATGCCGTGCTGCCACGCACGCGTAGAACGACTTCCTCGGTTATGTTGGCCGGCACCTTGCTGTACCGGCCGAAATGCATCGTAAACGTCGCACGGCCCTGGGTAATCGACCGCACGTCGGTGGCATAACCAAACATCTCGGCAAGGGGTACCTGGCCGGCGATGATCTTCAGGCCGTCGCGTGAATCCATTCGCTCGATGCGACCACGGCGGCCGTTGAGGTCGGAAATGACGTCGCCCATGTACCCCTCGGGGACGACGACCTCGACATCCATGATCGGCTCGATCAGAACCGGACCGGCCTTCTGCGCGGCGTCCTTGAACGCCATGCTGCCGGCGATCTTGAAGGCCACTTCCGACGAGTCGACGTCGTGGTACGAGCCGTCGTAGAGCGTCACCTGGACGCCCTCGATCTCGTAGCCGGCCAGCGGCCCGGCTTCCATCGCCTCGCGGATACCCTGTTCGACACTGGAGATGTACTCGCGCGGAATCGAACCACCGACAATCTTGTTGACGAACCGGAACTTCTGCCCCTCCTCGGTCGACATCGGCTCGACCTCGAGAATGGCGTGTCCGTACTGACCACGGCCGCCGGTCTGGCGGATGAAACGGCCCTCACCCCTGGCGGGCTTGGTCAGGGTCTCGCGGTACGAGACCTGGGGGCGGCCGACGTTGGCCTGCACACCGAACTCGCGCAGCATACGGTCGACGAGAACCTCGAGGTGGAGCTCGCCCATCCCCGAGATGATCGTCTGGCCGGTTTCTTCGTCGCGGTGGCGCTCGAACGTCGGGTCTTCCTGGGCAAGCTTGGCGAGGGCCTCGGAGAGCTTCTCCTGGTCGGCCTTGGTCTTGGGCTCGATCGCCATCGAGATGACCGGCTTCATGAACTCGATCGACTCGAGGATGATCGGGTGCGCCGGATCGCACAGCGTGTGGCCGGTCGAGACACTCTTCGGACCGACAACCGCCGCGATGTCGCCGGCGCGGACGAGTTTGATCTCCTCGCGCTTGTTGGCGTGCATTTTCAGGAGGCGACCGATGCGCTCCTTCTTGCCAGCGGTGGCGTTGAAGACCGTGCTGCCGGCCTCCACCGTGCCGGAATAAACGCGCAGGAAGGCGAGATGGCCGACGAACGGGTCGGTCATGATCTTGAACACGAGGCCGGAGAACGGCGCGTTGTCGGAAGGCTCGCGCTCGACGGCCTCACCGGTCTCGGGGTTCTCACCCTCGATGGCGCCGACGTCCAGCGGCGACGGCAGGTAGTCGATCACCGCGTCGAGCAGCGGCTGTACGCCCTTGTTCTTGAAGGCCGCACCGCAGAGCACCGGGGTAATCTTGAGTGCCACGGTGCCGGCTCGTAGCGCCTCGATGAGGAGCTCAGGGGTGATTTCCTCACCGGAGAGGTACTTCTCGAGGACCTGGTCATTGAGCTCGCTGGCGACCTCGAGAACCTTCTCGCGGGCGGCCTCGAGCGCGGCACCGAACTCCTCGGGAACCTCGACCTCTTCGAACTCGGCGCCCAGCGTCTCATCGCCCCAACGCAGACCCACCTGGCGGATGACGTCGATGACACCGACAAAGCCGTCCTCGACGCCCCACGGGATCTGCACCGGCACCGGCTTGGCGTTGAGGCGATCGATCATCATCTCGACGCAGCGATCCATGTTGGCTCCGACCCGGTCCATCTTGTTGACGAAGGCGATCCGCGGAACGCTGTAGCGGTCGGCCTGGCGCCAGACGGCCTCGCTTTGCGGCTCGACGCCAGCCACGGCGTCGAACACCGCCACCGCACCGTCGAGCACGCGCAGCGATCGTTCAACCTCGGCGGTGAAGTCGACGTGACCGGGCGTATCGATGATGTTGATCCGGTGCCCCCGCCAGTCGCAGGTCGTCGCCGCCGAGGTGATCGTGATGCCGCGTTCCTGCTCCTGCACCATCCAGTCCATCTCGGCGTTGCCGTCGTGCACCTCGCCCAGCTTGTAGGAGCGCCCGGTGTAATAGAGGATTCGCTCGGTCGTCGTCGTCTTGCCGGCATCGATGTGGGCCATGATGCCGATGTTGCGGTAGCGGTCGAGCGGTGTGATGC
>JADFNY010000137.1 GCA_022563115.1 Acidobacteriota bacterium
ACATCCGGGACTCCGCCGCGCGACTGGGTACCGACGGGTGACGCAGCGCGCTATCCGCGCCGGGAGTTTTCCGCGGTCATGGAGGTCGAGGGGCTCATGCCCGGTCGGCACGATGTGGAAGTCGTCCTCGACGGATACCGGACCTTCAGCGCCCCCATCACCTTCTCCGATCTGGCCGACTACGAGGTCGGGAGCATTATCTTGATGGCCAATCTCGGACTCGTGTTGTTGCGCAATCTCGGGCCCGAGGCCGAGGTTTGGGTCGACGGGCGCCGAACCCAGCCCGAAGCGCCATCGCGCTCGGGTGGCGAAGGCGAGCCCTCGTCGAATGCCTACCGGCTGTCATTGGAGCCCGGGGAGTACCGCATTACCGTGAGCCAGGCCGATGCCGGCGTGTTCGAGGAAACGGTGACGGTTGCCGACCGGCGCAGCATCACGCTCACCGTCCGCCTGCGCCCCGGTTTGACCTTCCTCGGTGTTGTCGGTTCCGATCGGCTGGGGGCGGAGACGCTCGAGGACTCGCTGCGCGGCGCGTTCGACGGCTTCGACTTCTGGGCTTTCCTCGACCGCACCGACGACGCCGCGAGGATCCTGCAACGGACGGGCGCCACAGAGGATCGACTGCGGGCGGCGGCGGCTGAGGGCGTCGACAGCTCCCGCGCGCTCGATTGGCAGCGGCTTCAAACAACGGTCAGCCGCGAGCTTCCCGGATCGATATTCGTTCTCGGGGTCCTTGATGATGACGAACTGGCGGTGAGCGCCGACCTTTGGGTGTGGCCTTCGGCACCGGGTCCCGCCGTTGCCGAGCGGGTGCGCGTCTCGCTCGCCGATATCGACGCGCTCGAGTCGGTGGCCGCCAGCTTGTCGGAGGCGATGACGTTCAAACGATCGTGGACCGGGATGGATCTCATTTTCAGCGGCATCGCGAGGTCTCCGGTGGTCGCGGCACTCGTACCGGACGGCCCCGCTGCAGCGGCCGGCGTGCGGGTCGGCGACCAGCTCGTCACCGTTGCCGGTAACAACGTCGCGACGGTCGCCGGGTCGGCCGCTTGGTTCGCGACCTTCCCGCCGGGCTCGATCCTGGCGCTCGGCATGAGCGGCCCGAACGGCGAGCGCACGGTCGAATTGCGGATGGGATCTACGCCCACCGTCGTCGGCACGGCGGAGGCCGATCGCTTCTACTCCGTAGTTTGGGGGATGACCGCCGCCGCCGTCGGTCGGCTCGACGCCGCGCTTCCGTCGTGGTTGGCGGAGCTCAACCAGGCGGCGGTGCTGCTGCACGCGCGCGACTGGGAGGCGGCCGCCCGGTTGCTGGTCGGGATTCAAGCACCCGAGGGCGCCGGCGTCGGGGAGGGGTTGGTGCAGTACTGGCTCGGTGTCGCGCTCAGCGAGACCGGCGACGTCGACGGTGCCCGCGCCGCGTTCAAGCGCTCCCTGGATCATCCAGGTGCCCGCTACTTGACCAACGACGGACTCTTCCTCGCGCCGATGGCACGGGTTCGCCTTTTCGCTCTCGACAGCGGCTAGCGGGCCGTGGTCACTGCCACCACGGTCTGCTGATGGTTTCTCTGCGGTACCTCGACGCTCAGGCCTTGCGGCGGGCGCTGCCGATGGATGCCGCCATCGACGCCATCGAGGCGGTGATGCGTGCCGCCGCCGCCGGCGGCGCCCAAGCGCCCGTCCGCACGGTGCAAGCGGTGACGCGTCCCGGCAAGGAGGACTTCGTCCTTGTGGTCATGCCGGGCACCTGGCGGGAGCGCGGCGCCGCTGCGGTCAAGGTCGTCTCCAACGTACCCGATAACCCCCTCGAGGGTCGCGCCACCGTGCAGGGTGTGGCGGTGATGCTCGATGTCGAAACCGGTTCGCCGCGCCTCATCGTCGACGCCTCGGTGCTGACCACGATTCGGACCGGGGCGGTGGTTGGCTTGGCGACCCGGCTGCTGGCGCGACCGTCAGGCGACGTGCTCGGGGTCATCGGCACCGGTGGCATCGCCGCCGACCTGGTCGCCGGCGTCGCCGCGGTGCGGGAAGTCGGTCGGCTGCTCGTCAACGACGTTCGCCCCGAGGCCGCCGCCGCCTTCGCCGAGCGAACTGCTTTCGACGCCGAGGTTGTCACCGACAACGACGAGATCGCCGCGCGGGCGGACATCCTGATCACGGCGACGTCGGCGGCCGATCCGATCATCTCGGCGGGAGCCGTGCGGCCCGGCACCCATATCAACGCGGTGGGTAACTTCTCGCCCACCGGTCGTGAGATCGACGGTGCAACCGTCGCCGCCTCGACCCGCTATGTCGACGACATCGACAACGCCATGGAAGAGGCCGGCGAATTCCTCCTCGCCGCGGCAGAGGGTCTGATTCCTGCCGGCGCCGAGGGCCTCGCCGGTGATCTTCAAGGGCTGGTTCTCGGCAACGTTCCGGCACGCACCCGCGACGACGAGATCACCTTGTTCAAGACCGTCGGCACGGCGCTGTCGGATGTTGCCGGGCTGGCCGCTGCCGCGGCTGCGGCGGAGGCAGAGGATCTCGGTGTCGTGCTGAGCTGACCGGCGAGTGTGCTGTCTCCCGTCGAGCTATGTCGGAGACGGCACATTGCCGCCGAGCTTGTCGCTTGCCGATTCCCTTGCCGCGCGTCGAAGCGGCGACGTAGACGCCGAGCTCGGCCGGCTCACGCATCGGCGGCGACCTCGGGTGGGGCGCCCCGCATCATATCGATGAAGCGATCGAAGAGCGGCGCCGCGTCGTGCGGGCCGGGAGCCGCCTCCGGGTGGTACTGGACCGCCAGAACCGGCCAGTCGGTGTGCCGTATGCCCTCGAGGGTTCCGTCGTTGAGGTTCATCCGCGTGACCACGAAGCCGCTCGCCTCGAGGCTGTCGGGATCGACGGCGAAGCCGTGGTTTTGCGAGGTGATCTCGATGGCGCCGGTGGCCTGGATACGGACCGGATGGTTGGCGCCGTGGTGGCCGAATTTGAGCTTGAACGTGGTGCCGCCGGCTGCCTGACCGATGATCTGGTGTCCCAGACAGATCCCGAGCATCGGGAGCTTGCCGAACAGATGCTTGGCGGCGTCGACACCGTAACCGACGGTCGCCGGATCTCCTGGCCCGTTCGACAGCAAGACGCCGTCCGGCTGGCGCTCGAGCACCTCTTCCGGCGGCGTAGTGGCCGGGACAGCGGTGACCTCGCAGCCGCGGGCGCGCAGCGAGCGTAGGATGTTCCACTTGACGCCGAAGTCGTAGACGACGACCGAAAGGACCTTGCCGGGGGCGTCGCCGTTGGCCTCGGCGGCCGGCTGCGGCTGGAATGTGGCGGGATCCTCGTCGACGCCGGGCGTCCCGTTCCATTCGTACGGCTCATCGCAGGTCACCGACGGCACCAGGTCCCGGCCTTCCATCAAGGGAATTTGCCGTGCCAGCTCGACGGCGGCGATCAGGTCGGCCTCGCCACCGACGATGACTCCGCGCATGGCGCCTTGCTGACGCAGCCTCATAGTCAGAGCACGTGTGTCGATGCCCTCGATGCCGGGCACGCCCGCTGCGGCCAGGTAGTCCTCGAGGGAAGCCTCGGATCGCCAGTTGCTCGGTCGCGCCGCGAGCTCGCGCACGACGAAGCCTTCGACGTGAACCGCGGCGCTTTCCGCGTCGGCCGCGTTGATGCCGTAATTGCCGATCTGCGGCGCCGTCATCGTGACGATCTGACCCTCGTACGAGGGGTCGGTGAGGATCTCCTGATAGCCGGTCATCCCGGTGTGAAACACTACCTCACCGGTGGCCTGCTTGGCGGCGCCGAAGCTGCGCCCGGGGTAGGCAGTACCGTCTTCGAGAACCAACCAAGCTCGGCCGCTGGCGATCATGGGGCGAGCGTAGCACGCTGTTTGTGAGCCCTCGATGCGGCCCTCTAACGGGTGTTGAAGAACTCCTGGGGCGACCTTCCGGGCGCATGGAAGCGCTCTCGCCAGGGTGCTACGACGAGATGGTTCGAGCCGCCCCCAGGGCGCTGCGACGAGATGGCTGGTAGTGGGGGATTATGAAATTCCTGCCGTCGTCGTCTGGCACGGGAATTGCCTGAAGGCGCTTCAAACGTGAAATGTTCCGACCCCGTCCCTGCTGTCGAGTCACCCGCCAGCAGCAATTGTCCAGATTTGCTGCTACAATGCGGTCCGGGGGACGGGGCGGAACATTAGGGTTTGCAATTTTGGTCACACTCTGGTAAGATATCCAAGACTCGACAACATTGAGGTGAAACATGGACCGCAACATCGGAGAAGCGTTACTCCAACAGGCCATCGTTCTGGAGAAAGAAGCCAAAGGCATCGGCGCGAAGATCGCGGAGCTGGAGAAGCAACGCTCTAGCCTCGAAGATCAGGAAGAGATGCTGGATGAAACGAGAGCCCACCTGCTCGCGACGGCCTCGTACTACGGGGTCGACATCCCCGCAGAAAACGCGCAGCGCGACAACGGCAAGCCTTCAGCCAAACAGGCGATTTTGGCGATCATGCGGGAAGATTCAAACCGCAACTGGGCAACATCTGAGATCATTGATGCCGTCAGCGCCGCTGGGTACGAGTTCGCCGAGGCAACGATCAGGTCTCACCTATCCAAGGCAGCGAGCAGTGGCCAACTGGGGAAGGCTGGTTGGGGGTTCTACACGTATCTCGACGAGGGCGACACGGAATGAAGAAAACGGCAGCCAGCGCGAACTGGCTGCCGTTTCAGATATAAACAACCTGGCGGGGGTGGCATAGAGCTGGGCGGGTCTTCTAAGCCAGTGCCCAAGGGGTGCAAGTCCCCTCACCTCCACCAACCAAAGCAAAAGGCTCCACCATCAATGAAACGCTTTCGCTATTTGTGCATTTTACCACGACCACCGCCAACGTCCATATCAAACCGCAGAAAGGCTAGGGGCGCGCCGCACACGCCCCTAGCCCCCTAATAAGCGGCCCACACGGTGTAGGAGCACACCGAACGGGCCTTGATCCCAACGCGGTTAAGGGCCGCGACGGAACCCATTAGAAGCATTGTGGCCCTACCGCTCGCTTGGAGCAAGGGCCATGAACAGGCTATCGACAGAGCGCAAGAGAGCGATTCTCGGAGCACTTGTAGAAGGTTGCAGTATCCGGAGCACGCAGCGCATGACCGGGGCGGACAAGAAGACAATCACGCGGCTACTCGTGCGCGTCGGCGAGGGCTGCGCCGGAATGATGGACGACCGGATGCGCGACCTCGACTGCTACAACCTACAGATTGACGAGGTTTGGAGCTACGTCGGGAAGAAACAAGGCCGACTCTCAGACGACGAACGTCGAGAGGGGATGAAGGGCGATCAGTACGTGTTCGTCGCCCTTGATGCTGACACGAAACTCGTGCCGTCGTGGCGCGTCGGCCCGCGGAACATGGACACGACGCTGGCCTTCATGCGAGACCTCGACAGCAGGCTCCGCTGTCGCCCTCAGATCACCACGGACGGCTTTTCCCCGTACCAGCTAGCGGTGCCGTTTGTGTTCAGCGGGAACGTGGACTTCGCTACCGAAGTGAAAACGTATACCCATGAGGATGCCGGACGCGGGAGGTACGCCCCACCAAGAGTGTCCGCAAGTAACGTTACCGTCCAATGGGGTGACCCAGCCCCGGAGGGGATCTCCACGTCGTTTGTCGAACGATCAAACTTGACGCTGAGGATGCACTCGCGACGCTTCACCCGGTTGACGAATGCCTACAGCAAAAGCTTACGCAACCTCAAGGCTGCGGTCGGTTTGCATTTTGCCTGGTACAACTTTGTGCGAATACATCGGACGCTGCGAGTCACACCGGCGATGGAGGCAGGGGTTACGGGCAGGCTGTACTGCTCAGCTCGGTAATTCGCAGCACAGACACGGCGGGGATCGTCATATCGCCACACCCCTGCCGGGGCAGCTCATTATGAGGGGCGGAAACATGCGGGACGATCACGAGGCAATGCTCGTCTTGATACGCTATCCAGCCAACAGAATGGCAGGAGAGTGGCTTTGGTTCGATGCCAGCAATCTCCTGCCATTGAGTTGAAGATTCATCAATTCTACCGCGAAGGTTCATAATCCCCCACTACCAGATGGCTAGCCACCCGGGGGCGCCATGAAGTACCCTCTAGCGTGTGGACGCGAGTCCACGCCGATTTGTTCTCCAAGGAGTCACCTCATGAGTTCCAGCGCCGAGACGCAGACGCCCGACGTGGCGCCCCCGCCGCAGCTTTCGCCGACCCAGCTCATCATTTTCACGCCGGCCGCGGTGCGAAAGGTCATCAGCTTTTCGCAGACCAATCCCGAGGCCGAGGGCAAAGAGCTTCGCCTCTACGTGCAGGGCGGTGGGTGCTCGGGCTTCGAGTACGGCTTCAAGTTCGACGAGCGCAAGGAAGGCGACTACGTCCTGCCGCAGGGTCACGGCGAGGAGAGGATCGAGGTTCTGGTCGATCCGTTCAGCCTGCCGTTCCTGCAGAGCTGCACCGTTGACTACTACGAGGACTTCGCCGGCAGCGGGTTCAAGGTGAGCAACCCGAACGCCACCGGTGCCTGCGGCTGCGGGCACTCCTTCTCGACGTAGGATATGCCCCCACGGTGCCCGTAACGGTACCCCCGGGGGTTCCTCACATCCTGCTAGGCCCGGGAACTCTGTAGCTACCCGATCAGAGCTTTACCTGGACGTCCTCGCCCTCGACGCGAACTTCGTAGGTGTCGACGCTCTCCCCCGGCATGCTCTTGCACTCGCCGGTGGCCATGTCGTACTGCCAGCCGTGCCACGGGCAGGTGACGGTGCCGTCGGCGCACACGCCGTCACCGAGCGGGCCACCGCGGTGAAGGCAAGTGTTGTCGAGAGCGTGAAAAGTGCCGTCGACGTTGAACAGGGCGATGGCCACTCCACCCGCCTCGACCACCCGACCTTCGCCTGAAGGAACGTCGGTGAGCTTTGCGACGCTGATAAAATCGGACATTCACGGTTCCTTGTTCTCGATGGGTCGCATGACGTGCGGATTCTGCCATGGGTGATTCGGTCGGTCAAAAAACAGCCCCGCCGGTGGCTCCCGACCGGGTAGCCGACGACGGCGCCTCGTTCAGCGGCGCCGTGCGGACGATGTTCGACGCCCTGGCGCCGCGCTACGACAGCTTCAACCATTGGGCTTCGCTGGGGCTCGACTACGGATGGCGCCGGGCCACGGTGCGGTCGCTGAAGCTCACCGGGAGCGACGTCGTGCTCGATGTCGCCACCGGGACAGGGGACCTTGCGTTCGCCGCCGCGAAGGCGGCGCGGCGCACCATCGGCTGCGACTTTGCCACCGAGATGATTCGCCGGGCGCGCGCCAAGGCACGTCCCGGCGACAGCGCCTGGTTTCATGTGGCGCGCGCCGAGCGGCTGCCGTACGGCGACGAGCGGTTCCAGGGCGTCACCTCGGCGTTCGCCATGCGCAACGTCAAGCCTATGCTCGAGGAGGTGCTCGCCGAGGCTTTCCGGGTGCTCGAACCGGGCGGCCGCGTCGCGATTCTGGAATTCAGCCGGCCGCGCCTGGCCCCCATTCGCTGGGGGCACGGCTTCTACACCCGCGTGCTGATGCCTCGGGTGGGCCGTATCGTCACCGGTACGTCAGAGCCGTTCGAGTATCTGTACCGCAGCATCCAGGAGTGGTACTCGCCCGATGAATTCGCCGATCTGCTGGGCGCCGCCGGGTTCACGGATGTTCGCTATCGTATGATGGGCCTCGGCACGGTTGCGCTGCACACCGGAACGAAACCGACTGCTCACGGTGGTAGATTAGGGTAATGATTCGACCCATGAGAATGACCGCGATAGCGATCTTGGCCGCCGCATTGGTCGCCTCGACCCTTGCCGTCGGCGACGAGGCGGCCGCATCCGCCGCTTCGACCCTTGCCGTCGGCCACGAGGCCGTCGCCGGGCAACTGCTGCGCGGTGCCGATCGCGCCACGATCACCGAGGCGGCTGCCGATCACGAGCCGTTCGCGCTCGATCAGACGGTGCGGCTTGCGGTCGAGGTCGAGATGCTGCCGGGGATGCACGTCAACGCCAATCCGCCGACCTTCGACTGGATGATCCCCGTCGAGGTCTCGGTCGAGGGGGCCGAGGGCGTCAGCCTCTTCGAGGTGTTTTACCCGCAGCCGATCAGCGTCAAGTTTCCCTACGACGACGAGCCCTACCTGGTGTACAAGGATACGTTCGTCCTCGGCCTGGTTCTGGTGATCGCCGCGGACATCCCGGCGGGCGGCCGCGAGCTCGAGGTCGTGCTCGATTATCAGGCCTGCGACGACGAAGCCTGTTACGCGCCGACCGACACCTCGATCAAAATCCCGATCATGATCGTCGCCGACGCCGCCCAAAGCCGCGCCGTCTCCTCACCTCTCCTAGACCGCGCCCCCTTTCCTAGAAACTAACGCGGCCCGCGGCGGTGGAGCTATCGCCCCGTCGGCACCCGCTGCTTCAACTCCTCGAACCAGTTGAGGACGACGACAATGTGAGGTGCGCTCGCATCCCCGGCAGCGTCAGATGGGGCTGCCGGGTTCGCGATCATCAGGAAACGGCCCGTATCGGGATGAACGTCGTACGGGACTATGCCGCAACAAATACTCATGAGGTACGGTGCCGTGCTGAACAATTCACGGCGCTCTTCAACCGTGGCCACAGCGTCAAGATCAAGGGAAGCAGCCCACATTGAACCCCGGTATTCGTAATGTACCAGACCCTGGTTTTCACTAGACCCCTTCTACCACTACGTTTGCGCTCGTAAGGTGTTGAAAACAAAGGAGAATCTGGGGATATTACTGTAATTAAACGTAGCGGGGGATAGCATGAACTAGCGCAAATGTAGTAGCTTAGGAGTAGC
>JADFNY010000138.1 GCA_022563115.1 Acidobacteriota bacterium
CCGTTCCTCGGCGGGGGCATCGGCATCCACAGCATGCAGCTGCAAGTCGGCACCAATCCACGCGAAACGACGATCGGCTACGTCTTCGGTGGCGGCTTGAAGGCGGCGATCGGCACGCTGGGGCTGCGCGTCGACGTCAAAGACCACGTCACACCTCTGGAGATCACCGAACTGGACCCGGCTTTCGCAGAGGTGATCGGGCTGGCGGTGAGCACCAACGTCCACAACATCGAGTTCTCGGGCGGCATCACGATCAAGTTCTAGTACTAAGCGCCGAGATGGCGGCGGAAGAAGCGCACGATCAGGTAGGCGTCGATCAGGTAGAACGGCGGCCGCCCCAGAGTGTAGTGGCCGCAGGGCAGCACGACGCGGCGGAAATCGACGTCCGCCTCGCGCATTGCGTCGACCAGCAACTGGGAGTGCGCGGGCAAGAATATCGGGTCGTAGGCGCCCGAAACCATGAGTATCTTGGGTTGTCGCTCCACCAGCCGTGTCGCGAAGTGCACCGGCGAGATGGGGGCCCAGCAGCGTCGTAGGGTCTCGAGGTCGACGTGCCGATCGAGGCTGGCGCGCACATGTCGGGTGGCGAGCCCGGACCACACGACGTCGGCGAACTCGCCGGCGATGTGATTGAACGCGGCCGCATCGAGGCCCTCCTCATGGGCCAGCGCCAAGAACCCGATGCACGATCCCAGGCTGGTGCCCAACAGACCGATATGCCGGTACCCCCGCTGTCGCAGCCACTGAACCGCCAGTCGAACCTCGATGACGGCGCGACGCACCGACTGGAGGGTGAGCCCCAGCACCGGGCTGACCATGGCGTCGGCGCGCACCATGTGGCCGGGCCGCCGCTCCTCGTGGTAGGGCAGCGTCATCCGCAAGGCGCTGAGCCCGAAGCGGTTGAGGATCTTGCACGCCTGCACCATCGAATCCTCATCGGCGTTCCACTGCGGAACGACGACGATGGCGCGACCTTCGGCGCCCGGAGACTCAAACAACCGGGCCGAGGCAAGCCGCACCTCGACGTCGGGGGACGGCAACGGCGAGTCGAACGTCAAGCGGATACCGTCGAATGAGACCCCCGTGATTCCCTCGGTGTGGTAGAAATTCCCGCTCGCCGCACACAGCGCCGCGGCTATCTCGGGCAGCCCTGATTCCGTGCCCTCGAGCTCGATGTCGCCGAGGTTCTCCAACCCCCAGCCGAACGCCTGCGGGCGCCGGTTATGGGCGTCGTCTTCGAAGATCGATAGCTCCCAACGGTAAAAGAATCGGCGCAGCATGGCCGGCTGATGCTAAAACAGGGCGCTGAAGAACTCCCGGGCGTACCGTTACGGGCGCATGGGGTTTGTGCGGTACCGTCGGGAGTTCTTCAGCACCCTGTCAAACACCGGATCGGCAAGCTGGCAATCGCGCCGAGCGATGGTTACGCTGCATTGGCCGGGCGCTGAGGAGTTTTTCGCACCCTGCTCGCGGCCCCAGCCGCCGGACCAGGAGAGATCGCCATTACGAGGTCGCGTGACCCATATCGGCGCACCAAGATCGTCTGCACGCTCGGACCGGCCACCGAGACGATCGAGCAGATTCGAGCCTTGTTCGCCGCGGGTATGGACGTCGCCCGCCTCAATTTCTCGCATCAGACGATCGATTGGCACCGCGAACGCGCCGTCATGATTCGTGATATCGCGGCGCAAGCCGGCTGCCCGATCGGTATCCTTCAGGACCTGCCGGGCCCCAAGATCCGGGTCGGCAACTTTCCCGATGGACCTGTGGAGCTCAAGGCCGGCCAGGAGTTCGTCCTGACGACCGACGGCGCCGACGGCAACATTCACGGCGTATCCGTCAACCAGAAGGCCCTCGTAGCGGCCGTCGAGCCCGGCGACCCCATCCTACTCGCCGACGGCGCGATCCGCTTGCGCGCCCTCCGCATCGAAGATAACAGCGTCGTTTGCGAGGTCGCGGTCGGCGGCAAGCTGGGATCCTACAAGGGAGTAAACCTCCCCACCCGCACCCTGGCGCTGTCGGCGATGACCGACTACGACCACGAGGCGCTGGTCGCCGGCCTCGATATGGGGGTCGACTTCGTGGCCTTGTCGTTCGTGCGCTCGCGCGATGACGTCGAGGTGGCCCGCAAGGCCATGGAAGACCACGGTCGACACGTTCCGATCATCGCCAAGATCGAGAAGCACGAAGCGCTCGACAACCTCGACGACATCATCGAGGCGGTGGATGCGGTCATGGTGGCGCGCGGCGATTTGGCGGTGGAAATCCCCCTGTGGGACGTCCCCAAGGCGCAGAAGCGGGTCATCAAGGCCGCTAACGAGGCTGCCAAGCCGGTGATCACAGCGACCCAGATGCTGCTCTCGATGGTCGACTCTCCGCGACCGGCGCGCGCCGAGACAAGCGATGTCGCCAACGCCCTGTACGACGGGACCGACGCGATCATGCTCTCGGAGGAGACCGCGGTTGGCAGCTACCCGGTCGAAGCGGTCGAGGTGATGGCGAAGATCTGCGTTGCCACCGAGGAGCAGCTGTGCCAGCCCGGTTCCTACCGGCCGCTTCCGGCACACCGCCGCCACCTGGTGCCGGACGCCGTCGCCGCCGCCGCCTGCATGGTGGCACGACACCTCGGGGCCGCCGCCCTGGTCGTACCCACGCGAACCGGCAGCACCGCGACCAAAGTCGGTGCCTGCCGTCCCAGCCAACCGATTGTCGCCATCGGCACGGATCCCGATACGGTCGGCCGCATGACCTTGGTGTGGGGAGTCGTGCCGATCTACGGCGAAGAGCTGCTGACCCATGAGTCGATGCTCATCGAAGCCGAGCGCCGCGCCGAAGCTGCCGGGCTGATCAAGAAGGGCGACCTGCTGGTGATCACCGCCGGTTTCCCGGTGGGCGGTCCCGGGAGCACCAACACGGTGACCGTCAAGACCGCCGGCGAGCAACTCAGCACGATCAGCCCCGATTGACCATGAGGCGCTTCACCGCCGACCTGGTTTTCCACGACGGCCGCCTGCGGCCCGATATCGCCATGCTGGTCGGCGACAGCGGACGCATCGTCTCGATCGGCCCGGCTGAGGAGAACCCGGAGCCCGCTGACGGCGGCACGACGCGCTTTGAAGGCGCCATCCTTCCGGGCGCCGTGAACGCCCACAGCCACGCTTTTCAGATCCTTCTTCGCGGCAAGGCCGATGCGGCGCGCGACTTCAGGGATTGGGTCGACAGCTACCTGTACCCGCTGTCGCTGACGCTTGATGAGGCCGGCCTGGAGCTCGCCGCGCGCCTCGCCTTCGCCGAGATGCTCAAGAACGGGGTGACGACGGTCGGCGAGTTCTTCTACCTGCACAACGCGCCGGAGAGCGAAGGCTGCGCCGGACGCGGCAACCGCAACGCCGAGATCGTCATCGGCGCGGCGCGCAGCGTCGGCATTCGCATCCATTTGTTGCGGTGTCTGTACGACGGCGCCGAAAAACCGGGGCAGCGCCGCTTTTTCGAACCCGCCGACAGCGCCATCGCAGCCACCCGCGACCTCGCCGCTACGTTCGAGAGCGTGGCCCACGTAACGGTTGGCATCGCGCCCCATTCGCTTCACGGCGCGACCCCCGAGGGAATCCAGGCGGCGGCGGCGTACGCCGCCGAGTGCGGAACCCCGTTCCAGATTCACCTCGCCGAAGAGGAGCACGACCTCGAATACGCCCAATCCCGATACGGCACGACGCCGGGGCGCGCCCTCGAGCAGCTGGGGGTCGTTTCGGAGCGCCTGTGCGTCGTGCACGGGGTGTGGCTCGACGCCGACGAGATCGCGGCGCTGGGGACCGCCGAGGCGAAGTGCGCCTACAACCCGGTGAGCAACATGGCGCTCGGCGACGGCGTCACGGATATCCCGGCGATGGTCGCCGCCGGGATGATCGTGGCTCTGGGCTGTGACGGCCCCGGCGCCAACCACCAGGTCAACATCTGGCAGGAAATGCGGTTCGTCGAGTGGCTGCAACGGGTGACGCTGCGGCGGATGAACGTGGTCGCCCTGTCGGACCGCGCCTCGACGGCCAACTATTGCTTCGAGATGGGGACGGTCAACGGTGGCACCGCTCTGGGGCTCCCCGTGGGCAGCCTGGAAGCCGAGCAATGGGCCGACTTCGTGGTCATCGACACCGCCGACCTATCGCTGCTGCCGCACCACGGGGCGGATCCGGATGCGCTGCTGCACAACATCGTGAACGCCATGGCGGCGCGTGGTGCGGTGACCGATGTCTACGTCGGGGGCCGTGAAGTGGTGGGTGACCGCCGCCTGACCCGTGTCGACGAACGCGAGCTGGCGCGCGCCGCGGCCGAGTGGCAATGTTAACAATCGGTGGTGAATATCCGCTGGTAGCAGGTAAGAACCCTTGACCGATCCCCTCGAGCACGTTGCCAACCAGCGTCGATTATCGCAGAAAGTCGAGCGCTTCACCGAATCTGTGATCCGGGAGATGACCCGGAAGGCGATGATCCACGACGCCATCAACCTGGCGCAGGGATTCCCCGACTTTCCGGCCCCGGCAATCGTCAAGCAGGCCGCCATCGACGCCATCGACGCCGATATCAACCAGTACGCCATCACCTGGGGGGCGAAGAGCATCCGCGATGCCATCGTCGCCAAATTCGGCGAGCAAACCGGGCTGCGGATCGACGCCGAGCGCGAGCTGACCGTGACCTGCGGCGCTACCGAGGCGATGATCGCGACGCTGCTGGCGCTCATCAACCCGGGCGACGAGGTGGTCGTCTTCGAGCCTTTCTACGAGAACTACGGCCCCGACTCCGTCCTCTCGGGCGCCACGCCGCGATACGTCGCCCTGGAGCCGCCGAATTGGACGATGGACGTCGCCGAGCTCGAGGCGGCGTTCAACGACAACACCAAAGCTGTGATCATCAACACGCCCAACAATCCGACGGGCAAGGTGTTCACTCGCCGGGAGCTCGAGGAGATCGCCCGCCTGTGCCGCCAGCACGACGTCATCGCGGTAACCGACGAGATCTACGAGCACATCATCTACGGCGAGCCGGACGCGCCCCTCGAGCACCTCTCGATGATCACGATCGACGGAATGCGCGACCGCACCGTGGTGATCAACGGGATGTCGAAGACCTACTCGGTCACCGGCTGGAGGGTCGGCTGGACGGTCGCCGAGCCGGCGATCACCGAGGCAATCCGCAAGGTGCACGACTTCCTCACCGTCGGCGCCGCTGCGCCGCTGCAGGAAGCCGGCGCCATCGCCCTGTCACTACCCCGCAGCTACTACCAAGAGCTCGCCGACGGTTACCGCGCCCGCCGCGATCTTCTGTGCCAGGCGCTCGACGGCGCCGGGTTCGGCTTCACCGTTCCCGACGGCGCCTATTACGTGATGGCTGATATCAGCGCCTTCGGTTACTCCGACGACGTCACGTTCACCGACTTCCTGGTCGAAGAGATCGGCATCGCGGTGGTCCCCGGATCTTCTTTTTACAGCGAAGCGGAGCGTGGCGCCCAGCAGATTCGATTCGCTTTTTGCAAGCGCAGGGCAACCTTGGAGGCGGCAGCAAGCCGTTTCGAAAAGCTGAAATAGCACCAGGAGTGTGTCCGAGCAATGGCCATCCTTAAACAGATCACCGTCTTTCTCGAAAACGTGCCCGGCCGCCTCGCAACGCTGTGCAACGCGCTCGAACAACGAGGTGTGAACCTGCAGGCGATGACTACGTCGGAAGCCTCCGAGTACGGCGTCGTGCGCATGATCGTCGACGACGTCGATGCCGCGATCGAGGCGCTGCGTCAGGTCGACCTGCCGTTCTCGACCGTCGATGTGCTCGGCATCGAGGTCTCCGACGAGCCTGGAGCGTTGGGAAAAGTCGCGGTGCAGCTCGCCGAGGCCGGCCTCAACGTCGACTACGCCTACGTCACGGTGGCGAGCCAGTCGGGCAATGCCCTGTGCATCTTCAAGGTCGCCGACCCGCGCCAGGCGGAGACAATCCTCACCAGCGCCTGATCGGACCACCGCCCATCAGCCACCTGAGCGAAATGCGGGCAGACGCCGCCAGGCGCCGAGAGGCCGGGGGCGGGTGGCGGGAGATCAGAAAAACTAGTGCGTCGGTTAGTCGCTGCTTCGCCGTTTCGAGAGTGCTGCGTAAACGACAAACGACGCGGCGACCGATGCGAAGACGGGGTGAACCAACGACAACGCCGCGACCCCCGCCGTCAACCTCGACCACGAAACGACCACCGCACCACCCACCGCCATCGCGCCGAGCGCAGCCGCCGGGGACCTGCGCCATCGAAAGAGCGCCCCGAACAACGGCGCCGCGAAGCAGGCGGCGTAGAGGCTACCCGAGAAGATTGTCAGCGAGAGGATGTCACCCGGCGGCCGCAAGGCGACCAAGGCGGTCAGCGTGGCGAACACGACCACCTGAACACGGGTGAAGCGCAACGCCCGGGCGTCGTCGAAACGGCCGGCGTACACCTCGACGACATCGCGCTGGAAAGCACCGGCAAGAACCAGCAGGACCGAGTCAATCGACGACATGGCCGCCCCTAACAGCGCCGTGAGGATCACCGCCGAGGCGACCTGCCCGGTTACCTGCGGGTCGGTCAACAGCATCGGGATGACCGCATCGGTCTCGGCAACCGAACCCTCGGCCAGCAGTCCACGGGCGAGAACGCCGAGCGGCAGCAGGCACAGGTACGAGAGGCCGATGGCCGCCGGCGCCACGATCATCCCGATACGCAGCGCCCGGTCGTCCTTGAGAGCGAAGAACCGTGTTACCTGGCGGGGCTCGACGAGGAACTTCGCGCCACCGGCGCAGGCAATGCCAAGCAGCAGCGCCCACGGCATCGTTCCGGTGCTTGCCAGCAGGGCGTCGCCGAGCGGGCGCCCATCGGGCGCGACCCCCGGGGTCGCGGCGACCCGCTCGATCAGCGCCGTCCAGCCGCCTCCGGCGCGTAGAACGTTGATCAGCAGGTAGACGCTGCCCAGCAACATCAGAGCACCCTGCACGGCGTCGGTGCGAACCACCGAAATGAACCCCCCGAAAACCGTGTACCCGACCACAACGACAAAGACCAAGCCGACGCCGACCTCGTAAGGAACACTCAGATACGCCTGCAGCGTCCCGCCGATCCCCTTGAACACGGCGGTCATGTAGAAGATCGACGACACCAAGATGACCCCGGCGGCGGCGACGCGCAGGGTTGGCGATTGATAGTAAGCACCGAGGAACTCGGCGACGGTCAACGCCCCGAGTTCATCGGTAGCGCGCCGCAGGCGGGGTGCGACAACGTGCCAGGAGGCGACCGCGAACAACAGCAGCACCAGGCCCATCGCCATCCAGGCGAACCCGATGTCGTAGGACACTCCGGCGAACCCGATGAAGCTGTTGGTCGAGAAGTAGGTCGCGTAGAACGACAGGCCGAGCACCAGACCGCCCATACGGCGGCCACCGACGTAGTAGTCGGCCGTGCCCCGCGTCGCCCGATGCCCCTGCCGGGCGTGCACCACGATCACGGCCAGGTAGATCGCCAGGGCGACAAGCGGAGCCACGTGGGCGCTGATCCAAGAGGTCACCGCTCGGCGTCTCCGCCGGGCTTGCGAAGAATCACGTACAGAGCGTTCGCCACGACGACGACGACGATGGCGACGGCGATCACCACGATACTCGTGCCCACGCCTAGCACGCCGTCACCGCGCCGCCTTGCATCGAGCTTCTTGTCACCGCAACCAGACCCATTACACGTTCACCACGGCTTGCTCGCATGGGTGCAGGTTACCCCCCGCGGGCGGACATGATCCAGCAAACTTCGATAGCATGAGCGACCTGATGGTCCCGCACCCTATCATCGTCGACTTCGCCGTCGCCCTGCTCTCTGTCTCGGTGGGGTTCGACCTTCTCGCCTCGGTGGTCGCAGAACGCGACCTCCGCGTCGTCGCCTGGTGGACGCTGATGATCGGCACCGTGGCGGCGGCGCTTTCGGTAGTCTCCGGCTACGCGGCTGCTCCCGCGGATGCTGTTGCGATGGTAGCCGACACCATCAACCTCCACCGCAACCTCGGTATCGCCACCCTGGTGTGCTTCGCAGCGTGCTCTGCTTGGCGGATGCGCGATCCCGGCGGCTTCCCGGAGCGCTACCGGGACGCCTATTGGGCGCTGACCGCGATCGGGTTCGGGACCCTGCTCGTGACCGCATATTTCGGCGGGATCCTGGTGTTCAAATTCAGCGTCGGACTGCTGCCTCCGTCCTGACTCCGAGCCCTGATCGGGGCTTTCCGACGCCGAGCCGATCGCCCCAAAGCCCCGGCAATAGGGCCTTCTTGTGCCGCTCGCAAGAGAGTTGACACTCGCGAACAGACTTGTTTAGAGTACGCTCGGAGCTCAAATGACTCCACCGGTTGCAATGACAGGCTGTAAACTTTCGGGCATGGTTAGGCGTTTTCCCCCGCCAACGCCCCCTACCCTGGGGGGATGACGGCCTGTTCTCGTGGCTCACGGGTCTCACAAACGTGGCTCGTGAGCCACTTTTTGTGTCGAGAGGCCGCAGCGGAAAAGCTCCGAGCAGGGTGCTGAAGAACTCCCGGGGGTACCACGCATGGGTCTTGTGGGGCAGAGGCGAGGAACTCGGGAGTTCTTCAGCACCCTGCTCGGGTGAGATTTGACTCTTTCGTCGCCTCGACGCTCAGCGGTAGGCGATGTTAGGCTTGGCTCGCTGCCGCGCAGCCCCCGGTGTTTTCTCTTGGCGGCGGCTTCGTGGGTCTGGCTGTCCGTTCTGTCCACAGATCGCAGAGAGGGATAACCGTGTTCGCTGACAGGTTGCAACAGCTTGGCACCGAG
>JADFNY010000139.1 GCA_022563115.1 Acidobacteriota bacterium
GTAGATTTGGCGCCGACGATTCTGCGCGCAGTCGGCCTCGAAAACCTGGCGGGAGCCGACGGTCGTTCGTTCGTACCGGTGCTCAGGGGCGAGATGCAAGCGGGCCGTGAGGTCGTCTTCACACAGATCAATTCGCTTTCGAGCGGCCGGCCCTTTCCGATGCGGGCCGTGGTCGGCAGGCGATACGGCTACATTTTCAACGCCTGGGCCGACGGCGAGACTTCCTATCGGTCCGAGGCGAGCGGTGGCCTGACGTTTCCGGCGATGCGAGAGGCGGGGGCTCGGGACCAAGCCGCGGCGGCGCGGGTTGACCACTACCTATATCGATCCCGAGAAGAGCTCTACGACTACCTTCTTGACCCCGACGCGCTCGAAAGCCTGGTCGGACAGCGCCAACATTCGGCGACAGCCACGCGACTCCGTGTGATGCTACTCGAGCACATGAGATCGACCGGCGATCCGCAGCTCGCAGCCTTTGAAACATGGCTCGCGGAGCTCGAGCAAGGACCTTCCAAAGTGCGAGACGAATCCACCGGAGAGAGATAATGCGCACCAAGACCATTGCCCTGGTACTTATAGCCCTCGCCTTGATTGTCGCGCCGCAGCGAGTGCAGGCGCAGCAGCGTGGCGGCCGCGGTACCGCCGCCCCCGAGGCAGCAGAGGCGGCTCCCGTTCCCGACGAGCAGTCATCCGTTACCGAGCACGCCATCGTTCTCGACGGCGAGACGATTCCGTACACTGCCACCGCTGCGACCATGCACCTGGTCAACGACGACGGCGAGCCGATCGGGAGCCTGTACTACACTGCGTATACGCGCTCGGACGTGGATTCGAGCAGGCGGCCGATCGCGTTCATTTACAACGGTGGGCCGGGATCGGCGTCGGTGTGGCTGCACATGGGAGCCTTCGGCCCCAGGCGCGTGCCGGTGAACGACACCGGGCCGACGCCACCGCCCCCCTACGACCTGGTTGACAACCCGGGTAGCCTCATCGACGTCACCGACATGGTGTTCGTCGATCCGATCGGCACCGGCTTCAGCCGCGTCGTCGGCGTCGGACAGGGAAGCGATTTCTGGGGCATCGACGAGGACGCGAGCTCGCTGACCCAGTTCATCTCCCAGTACATCACCCGTAACGAGCGCTGGAACTCGCCCAAGTTCTTGTTGGGCGAGAGTTACGGCACGACGCGCTCCGCCGTGCTGGTGAATATGCTGCAAAATCGCGCCGGGATGGACTTCAACGGCGTCGTCTTGATCTCCGCGGTCCTCGACTTCGAGACCATACTGTTCGCGCCGGGGCACGACACGTCGTATATCACCTACCTGCCGTCGTACGCCATTACCGCCGCCTACCACGATGCGGTGGGGTGGCCTGACGACCTCGAGGCCTGGCTCGACGAGGTGCGCACGTTTTCGGTCGGCGAGTACGCCCACGTCCTGGCCCAAGGTGCATCGGCTCCGGTTGCCGAGGTCGCCGCGGTGCGCGCCAAGCTCGCCGAGTACACCGGCCTGTCCGAGGAGTACCTGGGGCGCGCCAATCTGCG
Organism: Acidobacteriota bacterium; assembly: GCA_022563115.1. Classification (GTDB taxonomy): domain Bacteria; phylum Acidobacteriota; class UBA890; order UBA890; family UBA890; genus UBA890. Next base: position 1,544 of record JADFNY010000139.1, read on the forward strand.
GGTCAACGCCACACAATTCCGCGCCGAGCTCCAGCGCACCCAGGGGATGGTGACCTCACGGCTCGACGCACGCTACGACGGCTTCACCAACGAGCTGCTCGCTGAAAACGCCGGCTACGACCCGCAGTCCTCGGCCATCACCGGCGCCTACACAGCGGCGATCAACCGCTACCTGCGCGACGAGCTCGGCTTCGAAACCACCGAGACCTATCGCATCGGCGGTGGTGCCCAGGATTGGAACTGGAATCGCGCCGGCGGAGGACGCGGCTGGCCGGGAGCCACCTACGTGGCCTCCGACCTCGAGCAGGCGATGATCCGCAACCCCAATCTCAAGGTTCAGATCGAGAACGGCTACTACGACCTGGCGACGCCGTTTTTCGCCATGCAATGGACCACCGATCACATGAACCTGCCGGATGAGCTGCGCGGCAACATCAAGCACGACTTCTACGAGGCCGGGCACATGATGTACGTCCACGAGGAGGAGCTGATGAACCTGAAGCGCAACATCGTCAGGTTCATCGCCATGGCGACCGAGGTGTCAGCCTCCCGGTAATAGCCGGCGCAATTGCGTGAGTGCCACCGCAGCGGGTCGAAACTGCCATCCGATCGGAATACTGTGCGAATATTCCCACTCTACCGTCGTTAGCAAAAGGTCGCAGAATGGTTCTGAAGAGCCGCGGCCGCTGCAGCCGGCCGCCGGACTTGAATCGCGCCGCCCCGTAAACGAAGCTGTAGGCCTCTTAATTGAATCCCCACGAGGAATCCGCTGCTTTCGGTAGCGGCATCATCGTCGTGACCAGCGGTCGCGAAGGCATTGGTGATCGTCAAAGTACGCAACTGAGGTGATGTATTGAATAAGCGTTTCCATTCACGTTATCGGGGAGCCCTGTCGCTCCTGACCCTGATTCTGTTCGCGACTGCGGCCTGTGGTGGCGCCGAGCCGGCTGATTCGGCGCCGGCCGCCGCCCCCGTGGCGGCTGAGACCGCGGCCTCGGAACCCGAACTCTTGTACGTCGCCAGCCAGAGCGGCCCGGCACTCTCGGTCATCGACATGAATGCCCGCGAGGTCGTCGAGACGATCTGGCTGACCGACCTCGGCTTCACGGCCAACGCCAAGCCGCACCACGTGGCAGTCGAGCCCGATGGATCGTTCTGGTACGCGTCGCTGATCGCAGACGGCCGCGTGCTGAAGTTCAACCGCGACAACGAGCTGGTCGGTCAGGCGGAGTTCGAGACGCCGGGGTTGATGGCGGTCGACCCGGTGGCGGACGTGCTCTACGTGGGGCGCTCCATGGCTGCTGCGAACCCGCCGCAGCGCATCGGCCTGATTACCCGGTCTGATATGGCAATCGACGAGTACGACGTGTTCTTGCCGCGGCCGCACGCCATTGCGGTGGCGCCCGGCGGAGGGCGCGTGTTCACCGCCAGCTTGGCGGTCAACCAGATCGCATCGGTTTCTCCAGAGGAAGATGATCTGGAGATCGTCAACGTCGACGGAGACCCGCACACGTTCGTGCAGTTCGTGGTTTCGCCCGACGGATCGAGACTCGTTACCGGCGGCCAGATCTCCGGCGAGGTGATGGTCTTTGATGTGACGGACCCAAGGATTCCGGAGCTCCTCACGAGCTTCCAGATCGGCGGGCAGCCGTGGCATCCGGTGTACTCGCCGGACGGTAGGTTCGTTTACTTCCCGCAGCGAACGAGCAACTCGGTCGCGGTCGTGGAAGCCGAAACCTGGGAAGTCGTCGCCTCGATCGAGGGCGATGGCCTGGCGGAGCCACACGGCAGCGCGATCTCGGCCGACGGCCGCACGCTGTGGATCTCGGGGCGCAACACCGAAGCTGTCTACCCGACGACTATCGAGCGGACGTCGACGATGAGCACCGCGGGGGAGGCGCTTCCGGCCGGCACGGTGGTCGCGATCGACACCGAGACCCGGCAGATCGTCGCCGTGATCGAGGTTCCGGCGTACGCCGCCGGAATCAGCACCCGCCCCCACTAGGTCGTCGAGCCGTGTCGAAGCCTCGCTTCAACCCTGTTGCATCGGGCGTTACCGGCCTCCTGGCGCTCGCCGCCGTGACCAGCGCGACGACGCCGCAGTCGAGCTTGCCCCAATTCGAGCGCCGGCTGTATTCGATCGAGGTACAGGGGGAGGATGGTGTTGCCTACGACCATCCTTTTCTCGGCGGCTTCAACCTCCCGCGGCCCCATCTCCTTGATATCGACGGTGACGGCGACCTCGATCTCTTCGTGCAGGAGTACTCCAACCAGATCATGTTCTTCGAGCAGGTCGGCACCGCCGAAGAGCCGCGGTACGTATGGCGGACCGATAGCTACGAAGACCTCGAGGTCGGCGAGTGGTACCACTTCGCCGACGTCGACGGCGACGGTGATTTCGATCTCTTGGCCGAGCAGCGCTTCAGCCTGATCCGTTTTTGGCGCAACAACGGTGGGCCCGGCGCTCCGGATTTCGAGCTGGTGACCGAAACGCTGCTCGATACGGCGGGCAACGTGGTGTTCTCCGACCGCCAGAACATCCCCAAGGTTGGCGACATCGACTGCGACGGGCGCCTCGACCTGATGCTCGGCCGCCTCGAGGGAACGATCACCCGCTACGAGGCCGACGGGGTCGACGATACCGGCGCGCCCAGGTTCCGTCACGTCACCGACAATTTTCAGGACATCGAGATCATCGGCCAGGTGTTCGGTAACGACCTGCCGACCTTGCACGGCGCCAACACGATGGCCCTCGAGGACATCGACGGTGATGGCGACCTCGACCTGTTCTGGGGCGACTTCTTCGAGCCCGGCCTGCTGTACATCGAGAACACCGGGTCGTGCACTACACCTTCGCTGCGCTCGGAGCCCGAGCCGTTTCCGCTCAACAACCCGATCGCAACGAGCGGCTACAACGTACCGGCGTTCGGCGACATCGATGGCGACGGCGACAGCGACCTGCTGATCGGGGTTCTCGGCGGCGCCTACACCGCCAACAGCACGACGATCGACAACTTCCTGCACCTCGAGCAAACGGCGCGGAACTCTTTCGAGATCAAGACCCGCCGCTACGTTTCCAATATCGACCTCGGTAACGAGACGTTCCCGGCCTTCGCCGACCTCGACGGCGATGGGGATCTCGACATGTTGGTGGGCAACAAGATCCAGCCCGACGACAACCAGACCGGCAAGCTTTTCCGCTTCGAGAACATCGGTACGCCGACCGAACCGAAGTTCATACTGCGCGGCATCATGCCCGAGTTTACCGGCGCTTATCATTTTGCTCCGGCGTTCGGCGATCTCGACGGCGACGGTGATCTCGACATCTTAATGGGTACGTGGCGCGATGAGTTGATGCTGGTGATCAACGAGGGGAGCGTTACCGAGCCGCGCTGGGTGATCGCTGACGCGGCGATCGTGACGCTGACGCGGGGCCGCAACGCGACCCCGACGCTCGGCGACATCGACGGTGACGGCGATCTCGATCTCTTCATCGGCGAGTCGTCGGGCGACCTCAACTTCTACCGTAACGACGGCGGCGCCGATGGGCCGGAATTCATCCTGGTCGACGACAAGTTCGGTGGCATCGACGCCGGGCGCCGCAGCGTGCCGACGTTGGTGGACATCGACGGTGACGGTGATCTCGACCTGGTGGTCGGCTCCGAGGGCGAAGGCCTGAAGCTGTATCGGAACAACGGCACCGTGCGTGAAGCTGACTTCGTCCTCGACGAGGCCTTCGATGTACCGGTGCATCCATTTTCGGCGCCGGCCTTCGCCGACGTCGACGGCGACGGCGACCCCGATCTTTTTGTCGGCGGCATCGGCGGCGGCCTCCTCTATTTCGAGAATCGCCGATGATGTCGAAACTGCGCAAGATCGGCTCCGAGTTGCTCATTCTCGCTGGGGTCATCGTTTTCTCGCTCGCCGCCCGCTCCGCGATCGCCGATCACTACTACATCCCCAGCGAGTCGATGGAATACTCGTTGCTCGTCGGCGACCGGGTATTTGTCGACAAGCGTGCCTACGGGCTGCGGCTGCCGTTCACCAATATCGAGCTGTTCGAGGGAAGATCACCGGAGCGCGGCGAGATCGTCGTTTTTGATTCGCCGGAGAACGGTGTGCGGCTGATCAAACGAGTTGTTGCCGTCGGCGGTGATCGAGTCGAGGTCAGCGGCGGAAAGTTGCTCATCAACGGCGAAAGTCTGCTGTCGGCCACCTCCGCCGACCTCGAGATTTTCGGCGAGCGGCAAGCGTTGCTCAACCTCGAGGCCGGCGGTGGACCCGACATGAAACCGGAGATCGTTCCCGAAGGAACCGTGATGGTGATGGGTGATAACCGCGGCAATAGCCGCGACAGCCGCGCCTTCGGTTTCATCTCCGTCGATGATATCTACGGTCGTGCCATCAGGTTGTATTACCGCCGGGGCAAAGGGTTCTCCTGGAGCCCCATTTGATCTCGCCGATAGCCGGCGACGAACGCGCCGCCGCGTTCGAGGGCGGAACCACGTTGACGGGAGCCGTCGAGGACAGGAATGTCTGACGAGACCAGCTACCACATGACGCCGGAGGAGTTCCGCCGCCGCGGGCGCGAGCTCGTCGACTGGATCGCCGACTATCAAGAGCGCGTCGGGTCGTTGCCCGTGTTTCCACAGGTGCAGCCCGGTGAGATCCGCGCTGCGCTGCCTGCTCGCGCGCCGGAGCAGGGCGAGGATTTCGATGCGGTCTTACGAGACCTCGAAAAGGTCATCGTGCCCGGCCTGACCCATTGGCAGTCGCCGAACTTCTTCGGGTTCTTTCCGAGCAACAACTCCGGGCCGTCGATCCTGGGCGAGCTGCTGTCCGCCGGGCTCGGCGTCCAAGGCATGATGTGGGCGACAAGCCCCGCCGCCACGGAGCTCGAAACCCACGTCCTCGACTGGCTCGTCGATCTGCTGGATTTGCCCGCCGCATTCCGCAGCGACAGCGACGGGGGCGGCGTCATCCAGGACACGGCTTCGAGTGCGACGCTGTGCGCCTTGATCGCGGCGCGCGAGCAGGTCACCGATTTCGCCTCCAACGATGGCGGTTGCGACGGCAGCATCGTCGCCTACACCTCGAGCCAGGCGCACTCGTCCGTGGAAAAGGCGATCAAGATCGCCGGCCTTGGTTGCAACAACCTGCGCTTGATCGACGTCGACGATAGCTTCGCGATGCGTCCGGAGGTCCTGGCGCAGCGAATCGAGGATGACCGCGAGGCGGGGCTCGTACCTGCTTTCGTCTGCGCCACCGTCGGTACGACGGCCACGAACGGACTCGATCCGCTGCCCGAGATCGGCCGCATTTGCGACGAAGAAGACGTCTGGTTGCACGTCGACGCCGCGATGGCCGGCACCGCGGCCCTGTGCCCGGAGTTCCGCAGCATCCACGACGGCCTGGAGTTCGCCGACAGCTATTGCTTCAACCCTCACAAGTGGATGTTCACCAACTTCGATTGCGACTGTTTCTGGGTCGCCGATCGGGCGGCGTTGATCAACGCCCTCACGATCCTCCCCGAGTACCTTCGCAACGAGGCGACCGAGTCGGGAGCTGTCATCGACTATCGCGATTGGCAGGTACCGCTGGGACGCCGCTTCCGGGCGCTGAAGCTGTGGTTCGTTCTGCGCCACTACGGAGCCGAGGGGCTGCGTTTTCACATCCGCCGACATATCGCGTTGGCGCAGGAGTTCGCCTCCTGGGTCGACGCCTCCGACGATTTCGAGCTTGCCGTGCAGCCGCCCCTCAACCTGGTGTGCTTCTGGCACCGCGCCGGTGACGAATTCACCCGCCAGCTCCACCAGCGGCTCAACGCCAGCGGGCGGCTGTATTTGACCCACGCGATGCTCAACGGTCGTTACACGCTCCGCATGGCGATCGGCCAGACCCACACCGAGGCCGAGCACGTCGAGCGCGCCTGGCAGTTGATGTCCGATCTCGCCACCGAGCTGGCCGAAGGGGACAGCTAGCGACCCTTGCCAAGGAATCGGCCAACGCTGATAGTGGGCCGACACTCTTGGACGACAGCGACACGAGGAGCGGTTCGGATGCGTGCTCGACGGTACGGCGATGACGGTTCGCGATGGTTGTTCCGCCTGGCTGCGGTGGCGGCCGTATTTCTGATCGATGCTGGGCTCGCCGGCGCCACGGGGCAGGGTCGCGGCCCACGTCCGGCTCCCGATACGGAAGCACGCGGCCACATCGCCGCGATGGCAGCGCACCACCTGTGTTCCGGCATGTTCGTCGTCGGGCGCGTTCACCAGCGCTCGGTCGAAGAGGTCCTCGCCCGAGACATCGTCCGTTTTCCGGATTTTCGTTGGCAGGACGATTTCCACTACATCGTCGATACCGAGGCACGGAGCGCGACGGTCTCGGGGCCCGGCGTCGACCCGCCGCGGACGGCCCGCTACCACGGTGACCAGGGTTGCACGATCCTACCGGCTGGGGTGGACCGGGTCTTCTTCGAGCCCGTCGAGCTGAATTCGTCGTTGCCCGACGCCGCCACCCAGCCCTGGCCCTTGGGCGACGTTGGCGCCGGCGCCACGTTCGACGAGGTCGACGCAACAAAGCTCGACGAGGCGCTCGACTGGGCGGCCGAAGCGGGCATCGTCTGCGCCGACGAGAGCTACCTCCACCCCGACCCGCATCCGAGCCGTGAGGCCTGGCGCGTTGCTCGTTGCGCCGTCGCGGAGAAGCGTCTCGAGGAAGCGGCGGAGGAGTATCCGCTCGTCATCATTAATCACTTTCCGCTGAGGCAAGAGCTGGTGCGGTTATGGCGCATCCCGCGATTTTCGCTCTGGTGCGGCACGAAGCGAACCGAAGATTGGCATGTGCGGTTCCGCGCCAAAGTCGTCGTGTACGGCCATCTTCACCTACGCTCGACCGACATCATCGACGGAGTGCGGTTCGAGGAAGTCTCTCTCGGCTATCCGAGGCATTGGGACGTCGACGAGGGCATGGACGCCTATCTTCGCGAGATTCTGCCCGGGTGACGAGATCACCATGAGCCCATCCGGCAGGAAACGCACACGGTTGTTCACGTATCGTCGTTTGATCGTGATGGAGGCCCTGCTCCTCATCGGTGCACTGCAGTTCATGGCGGAAGACCGGGTCGTCGCAAGTGACTTTCCGGACGAGCTCAAGGTCGTTTTCATCATGTTTCTCGTGCTCGGCTTCTTGGGTTCGCTCCTCGTCGTCGTTGAGCGACTCGCGAAGAGCGGGTTGGGCACGACGCACCGGACGATTCAGGCGCTACCCATACCGACGCCCCG
>JADFNY010000442.1 GCA_022563115.1 Acidobacteriota bacterium
GATCGGCGCGATGGTCTGCTCGGGCTCCTCGGTGGGGACGAGCTCGTAGACGAACGGATCGTCGACGACGGCGGCGAAATTGAGCAGCTCTTTGAGCGCATCCTGTGCGTTCTCGACCCGGTTTTGCGCCTGAATCAACGAAACCTCGTTGCCCGCCACCGTCGTTTGGGCCTGGACAGTTTCGATGGGTGCTAGGGTGCCGATCTCGACTTGGATCTCGTTACGCCGCAGCTGCCGCTGCGCGAGGTCGAGGGCCTCTTCGGCGATGCGCAACGATTCCGTCGCCGACCGCAAGGTCCAGTAGGCGTTGATCGTTTGGAACAAGATGCCCTGCACCGAACTGCGAAAACCCTCCAGGCTCGAGTCGTAGCTGTTCATCGCCACCCGGATGCCGGTGCGATTGACGTCGCCGCGGTTGCGCAGCAAAGGCTGCGTGAGGTTGCCTCGAAAGCCTGCCGTGAGCGTCGGATTGAACGTCTGCAGCTCGTTGTTGGTCGAGTTCCGCGACGAGGTGTAGCTCAGGCTGTAGTTAGTACCCCACTCGAGGTTCTCCGCCCAGGAGAAGCCGCCACTGAGGTTCTGCTGGGTGATGATGTCGCCCCCCGCGATCTGGTTCGATGTCGGGCTGCTACCGCGGGAAAAGGTCGAGGGAAGATTGAACGTCATCGTCGCGTCGAACGCCCCGCGCGCCGAGTTGATGCCGTGAAACGAGCTCTCCGGCCCGTAGCGGGCCACCTGAACGTTCAAGTTGTTGCGCAGTGCCATCTCCACCGCGTCGAGCAGCGACAGCTCGTACGCTTGCCGCTGAGTGGGCGCGTCCTGGCCACGGTCACGGTTGTACACGAGGCCCTTGATGAGCTCGCTGTGGCGAGACACGGCGTCGCGCAGCGACGTGCTCTGGGCGCTCATGCGGGCGGTCAGCGCGGCGTTGACGAGGCCGGCGGTCGGCACCGGGACGCCGCTGCCGGCGGGCTCACCGCTGGGCGCGGCGAGCGCCATCGCCGGCGCCACGGCGATCATGAAGGCGAGGGCTCCGGCGCGAAGTCGGAGCCTCGTAGAACAAGGGAAACACGGTACGGAAGCATGGCTATGCATCGGTTCGCAACCTCCTCGGGAGCGAGGGTCGAGAGCAGACGAAGTCTTCACCAGTTAAAGACGGGGAGGGGCCGGCGGATTCAAAGTCTATTCGTACCGCAAAGCATCCACGGGGTCGAGCCGCGCTGCCCGGCTGGCCGGATAGATACCAAAGAATATCCCGATAGCGGACGAGAACGCTACCGGAATGGCGAACGACCACCATGGCAAAGACACCGGAAAGCCGGTCGCCCAGTAGATGGCGTAACCGATTCCCGAACCGATGGCGACGCCGATGGCGCCGCCCGCCGCCGCCAGCGCCACGGCCTCGGCGAGGAACTGGTAGAGGATGTCACGCTTCTGGGCGCCGATCGCCTTGCGGATACCGATCTCGCGGGTGCGCTCGGTGACCGATACGAGCATGATCGCCATCACGCCGATGCCGCCGACCATCAGTGCCACCGACGACAGCGCCACCATCACCAGAAAAAACGCGGTGGAGATCTGTCGCCACAGCTCCATGATCGATTCCTGGGTCAGCACGTCGAAGTCGTTGGCCTGATCGGCGCGCAGACCGTGGCGGATGCGCATCAAGGCCTCGACGTCGTTCACCATGGTGTCGGTTGGCACGCCGTCGGCCGCCCGCACGACCAACGTCGGGTTGCCGGCGCGGGGGCCGTAGAGCTTCCGAAAGTTGGTCGACGGCACGAGGATGAAGTTGTCGGCGAAGCTGCCCAGAAGTCCCGAGATCGTCCGTTTCTTCAGCACGCCGATGACCCGGTATTCGCGCCCCGAGATGCGGAAGCGGCGGCCAATCGGCTGGTTGGCGCCGAACAGCGCCCGCGCCGGAGTTGCGCCGAGCAGGGCGACATCGGCGCGTTCTCGTTCGTCGACATTCGAGAGCATGCGGCCGTACTCGATCTCGACGTCGGAGGCCTCGAGAAACTCGGCGGCCACACCCTGCAGGGTCAAGAAGCGCGCCGTCCGTTTCCCCTGGTACCAGGCGACCGCCTCCTGATCCTGGTAAACGACCGAGACTTTTTTCACCGTCGGCAGCCCGCGCAGGGCACGGGCGTCCGCCGGGCCGAGGTCGGGGCGAGCCAGCAGCTCGCGGAACCCCTGGCCGGAGGCCAGG
>JADFNY010000443.1 GCA_022563115.1 Acidobacteriota bacterium
GATGGCTGCGTTGCGCTTGATTCGGGTGCTCGACGTACTGTTCAGTACGTCTCCGTGCCCGAGTCGGCGCGCGCCTTGTCCTCACACGCCCTCGCGCTCACTCGCTACGCCATCCGTTGAAAAATCCGGGCTACTATCACGGCATGGACGAGTCGGAACATCACTGTTGTCACGGAGACGGTGCCGCCGAGGCTGAGAGTGTCGTAGAAGATGCGGTGGACCTGCCGGCGGGTACCCTCGCCTGGGTCTGCCCGATGTGCCCCTCGGTGCGCGAGCCGGCCCCGGGGGCCTGCCCGATGTGCGGCATGGCGCTCGAGTCGGAGGAGATCGCCGGGCCGGCGATCCGCTACACCTGCCCGATGCATTCTGAGGTCCAGCAAGGCGAGCTGGGGTCTTGCCCGATCTGCGGCATGGCGCTGGAGCCCATGACGGTCGTCCTCGAAGACGACAATCCCGAGCTCGATAACATGCGACGGCGTTTCTACGTCAGCCTCGTTTTCACCGTGCCGCTTTTCGTGCAGGGAATGTCGGAGATGGTCCCCGGTCAGCCGCTGCAGGAGGCCCTCTCGCCGGTGTGGCTCGGTTGGGTGCAGTTGTTGCTGGCCACGCCGGTGGTCTTGTGGGCCGGATTCCCGTTCTTTGAGCGCGCCGTGGCGTCGCTGCGCAACCGCAGCCCCAACATGTTCACGCTCGTCGGGCTGGGGACGGGGGTGGCCTACGTCTACAGCGTTGTCGCGACCCTGGCGCCGGGTGCGTTTCCGGCGTCGTTCCGCGGTGAGGGGGGCGTCGTCGCCGTCTACTTCGAAGCGGCGGCGGTCATCATCACACTTGTCTTGCTCGGTCAGGTGCTCGAGCTGCAGGCGCGCAGCCGCACCAGCTTGGCGATCAAGGAGCTGCTCGGCCTCGCACCGGCGACCGCGCGGCGGGTGGGCGACGACGGATCCGAGCAGGATGTTCCCCTCGACCGGGTTCAGGTCGGTGACCGCCTGCGCGTGCGCCCCGGCGAGAAGGTGCCCGTCGACGGCGTCGTGACCGACGGCGGCAGCGTCGTTGACGAGTCGATGGTGACCGGTGAGCCCATCCCGGTGGAGAAGGCCGTCGGTGACGCGCTCACCGGAGGGACCGTGAACGGCACCGGGGCCCTGATCATGGAGGCTCGCAAGGTCGGCCGTGACACGCTGCTCGCCCGCATCGTCCAGATGGTAAGCGAGGCGCAGCGCAGCCGGGCGCCGATCCAGAAGCTGGTCGACGTGGTGTCCGGCTACTTCGTTCCCGCTGTCGTGCTGGCCGCCGTGTTGACATTCGCGCTGTGGGCGGCGCTGGGACCCGACCCGAGAATGGCCCACGCGCTGGTCAACGCCGTTGCGGTGTTGATCATCGCCTGCCCCTGCGCCCTCGGGTTGGCGACGCCGATGTCGATCATGGTCGGTATGGGGCGCGGCGCGCGGGCCGGCGTGCTAACCAAGAACGCCGAAGTCCTCGAGATCCTCGAGAGCGTCGATACGTTGGTCGTTGACAAGACCGGGACGCTAACGGAGGGTCGACCGAAGCTGGTCTCCGTGCTCGCCGCCGACGGACGCGAAGCCACCGGTGGAACCCCCGGTGGTGATGTCGACGGCTTTCTTGCCGCCGCGGCGGCGCTCGAGAAGGCCAGCGAGCACCCGCTTGCCGCTGCCATCGTCGCCGGCGCGATCGAGAGGGGGCACTCCGTTCCTTCGCCCGACAATTTCGCCTCGCATACGGGCAAGGGAATCACCGGGAGCGTCGGCGGTCGGACGGTTGCGGTCGGCAATGAGGCGCTGATGACGGATCTTGGCATCGAGCCGGCGGGGCTTACCGATCGCGCCGCGGCGCTGCGAGGCGCGGGCCAGACGGTGATGTACGTCGCCTTGGATGACCGTCCGGCCGGCTTGCTGGGCCTCGCCGACCCGATCAAGCAATCGACCCCAGAGGCCTTGCGCATGCTGGCCGCCGAGGGCGTGCATGTGGTGATGATCACCGGTGACAACGCGGCGACCGCGGCGGCGGTGGCGTCGAGCCTCGGCATCGACGAGTTCGAGGCCGAAGTTCTGCCGGAGGGCAAGAGCGAGGTCGTCGAACGCTTGATGGGCGCGGGGCACGTCGTGGCAATGGCCGGCGACGGGATCAACGACGCGCCGGCGCTCGCCAAGGCCAACGTCGGCATCGCCATGGGAACCGG
>JADFNY010000140.1 GCA_022563115.1 Acidobacteriota bacterium
GTAGCCGGGCCGATGGAGCTGCTCGGCTTCGTCGTGCTGCTCGGCATCGCGGTCAACAACGGCATCATCTTGATCGACGCCGTCACCAGCATGCGCAAGCGCGGCTTCCGGCGCGAGCGCGCCGTGCTCGCCGCCGGCCGCTCGCGCGTCCGACCGATCCTGATGACTTCGTCGACGACTCTACTCGGCATCTTTCCGCTCACCCTGGAGTTCGGCGGCGACTTCGAGATCTGGCCGCCGTTCGCGATTACCGTGGTCGGCGGGCTCGCCGTGTCGATGGTCTCGACGCTGATTTTCGTGCCGGTGGCCTACATGGGCATCGACCAGGTGCGCGACTGGTTGCGGCGTATGGGTTGGCTCGCCGTCGGCATCGCCACCGCGGCGGCGGCGGCGGCCACCTACGGGGTCCAGTATCGCTACGAGAGTTACTTCTGGACGTCGATCGTGGTGGTGCCGGTATGGTTCCTGTTTCTGACGCTGGTGTGGACGATCATGCGAGCGCAGCAGGCGCGGGTGCTGGCGCGCACGAGGCGGGAGCCGGTGTACTCGATCGAGCTTCACACCCTGACCAAGATCTACGGGGCGCCGGGTCGGTTCCGCCGCGAGTGGGGCCGCTTCGAGCGCCGCGCCCGCCACCTGCTCGATGAGGGGCTCGACACGATCGATCGGCGGTCGGTCAAGGACGGGTTGCTTTGGAAGCTGCCCGTCTTGGTGCTGCTGATCTTCCTGCACACTTACGTCACGTCGGGGTTGTGGCTCTTCGTGGTTTCGGTGGCGACCTGGGCGCTTTTCGCCCACCTGGTGCGCGCCGTCGGCTTGCTCGTCTTCGACGCGCCGCCGCGGGCGTTCCATGTGCTTGTTCGTTATGGCTCGCTGGGGCTGTTCCTCTATTACATCCAGCGTCGCCTCGATGCCGGTTCGCTGACGATCACCTGCCTCGTTTTGTTCTTGGTGGTCCGCATCATTCGCGCGCTGGCACGTCGGGTCGAGGCCGGCAAGGTCGACATCGAAGACATGACCGGTCGGGCGCGTTGGTTGCGGCGGCCGATCTACCGGGTCGCCGCGAAGGTGCCGATCATCGGCGCCAAGCGGGCGGAGTTCACCGCGCTGCGCGGCGTCAACTTGACGATCGGTCGCGGCATGTTCGGTCTTCTCGGTCCGAACGGCGCCGGCAAGACGACGATGATGCGCATCATCACCCGGGTGCTGGAGCCGACCTTCGGCTCGGTCTCGATCAACGGCGTCAACCTCGACAAGCACGAGCACCTGCAGGGGCTGATCGGTTACCTGCCGCAGCATTTCGGCTCCTACAACCACATGACCGGCTACGAGTACCTCGAGTACCGGGCGTTGCTCGAGGGATTCAACGATTCCACGGAGCGCGGAGAGCGCATCATGGACGTGCTCGAGCAGGTCAACCTGGTCGATCGTAAGGACGATCCGATCGGCTCGTACTCCGGCGGTATGCGGCAGCGCATCGGCATCGCCCAGACGCTGCTGCACACGCCGCGGATCATGGTCGTCGACGAGCCGACCGCCGGACTGGACCCGGTCGAGCGCATCCGTTTCCGCAACTTGCTGGCACGGCTGAGCAAGGATCGCATCGTCATTTTCTCGACCCACATCGTCGAGGACGTCGCCGGAAGCTGTAACCAGTTAGCGGTGATCAACGACGGACAATGCGTCTACACGGGCACGCCGCAGGCGATGCGCGAGCAGGCACGCGGCAAGGTGTGGGAAGCGGTGCTCGACGAGGACTTCTTCCACGATCTCGAACACGATCTCGACGTCATCAGCCACCTGCGGACTCCGGCGGGCATCCGGGTGCGCTTTCTGGCCGAAGAAGCGCCGGCGGACTTCGAGGCCGAACACGTTGATCCGACGTTGGAAGATGCTTACATCTACCTGCTCGGCGAGCATCGGAGGGCGGCGTGAGCGACGCCGAAGCGAAGACACAGCCCGACCGCGGCGACTTCGAGCCCACTCTGGGTGCCGCCGCGCCCGACGTCGAGGCGATGCTGCCGTGGCGCGAGCTGATCGGCAGCTTGGCGTCGCTGTTTCGTCTCAGCAGTCGCGTCATCTTTCGCCGCAAGCTGCTGTTCATGGCCATCGGCCTGCTCGCGTTCTACGTGATTCTCTATGCCTTTGCGGTCTACCAACCGACCTCCGGGCTCAGCGTCGACGATGCCTTGTTTGTTCTGGTCGAGCTGCCTGGGACGATCCTCGGCATCTACCTGACCATGGACCTCATCGCCAAGGAGCGCGACCAGCATACCCTCGAGGTGCTGTTCAGCACCGCCAGCTCGCACTACACGGTGTGGAGCGTGCGGATGCTCTCGGTGTACTTCGTGCTGCTGGGCACGCTGATGATCATGAGCACGATCTCCTACTACTTCTTCGCCGAGTTCCCGTACGTTTGGGGCGGGCTGAACGCGTTCTTGCCGGCGTTCCTGGTCGCCAACCTGACGTTCTTCTTCTCCGTGTTCACGCGTAGCGCCAACGCCGCCGGCATGCTGGCGCTCGGCTTTATCATCCTCGTCCTCATGAGCTACGACGAGTTCCGGGGGACGAACTGGGATCTGTTCCTGAAGCCGTTCGAGGCTGCGGTGATCGGCGACGATCCAGTGTGGGCCGAAAAGATGCTGATCAACCGCCTCGCGGTGTTCGCCACCGGCTCACTGCTGTTGTTTCTCGCGCTCCGCCGGATGGAGCATCGCGAACGCCTTTTGAGTTAGCGGGCGTCGGTTCTGCTCCCGTCGGGAATCTCAGCGGAATACGACGGGCAGGTAATCATTCGGCGCGGTCACCACACGGCGTCAGAGCTTGGCATTACGGATCACCGTCTCTAGCGCACCCAGGTGGGTCCGGAGGGCCTTTTTGCCCTTCGCGGTGAGTCTGTACCAGCTAATGGGCATGCGGTTTTCGAACCGCTTCGACACCCTGATGTAGCCGGCATTTTCCAGCTTCCGCAGATGCGCCCCAATGTTGCCGTCGGTCTCCTTGAGCAACTGTTTCAGGCTGACGAAGGACATCGCGTCCATATCGGCCAACAGCACGCAGGTCCCAAGCCGGCTCCGATGTTCGAGCAGCTTGTCAAGCTTGTCCAGCCCATGGGACGTGAGGTCAGCGGATTGTTGTCGCTTCGACATCTTTCGGTTTCATCCACAGGGCACTGGCGATCAGGGTAGCAGCCATGACAACGCCGACGGTCGTCCAAGGGTACGGTCCGATGTGATCCACCGCAGCCGATCCGGCCACGAGCACGACACCCGGCCAGATAAAGCGCCGGTCCAGATGCAAACCTGCGAAGAAACAGGCCGCGCCGCTAATCAACGTGAAGAGTTGGCCGGCGACCTTCCCATTGAGATCGTTAGTGTAGACAATCGCAAGAACGGCGCCGGCGAGGACAAACATGCTTCCCCAATGCACCGCGTGGCTGCGACTTACGACCACACCGACGCGCTGTTCAGAGCGGCCGCCAATCCAAAAGCTGGCTAGAAAGCCAAGTGGTGGTGCGATGCCCGAGTACCACCAGATTGCCTTAGGATAGAAATCGATCAGTGTGAACCCGACTCCGGCGATTACCGCCCAGAGCACGGCAATCGCGATCGAGGCGTAGGAGGTGCGGTCACGTCGTTGGCAACCTCACTTGGTTCTTTCGATAATACAGAGTACTCTGAATAATAGAGTATCTGCTGGTCGGCCTCAACCCTGTCTTCGTCGTTCTGCTCAGGGCCCGGGTCGTTGCCGCGGATTGCTCGAGTCTGCAGCTTCGTTTACGGAGCCGAGTGACCCTCGGCAACCGGGCCCTCATCGAGCTTCTCGACGAGCTAGTCGCAGCAGAGACGGGATCCTGGGCCCACTTCAGAGCCGATCACCGAATGATGATGGGCCAGGTGCAGCGGGCCTGTTTCAGTTGGTGACCACGAACACCGGTTGCACCCAGGCACGCCAGCCTCCGGAGTCGTAGACCACCGCGCGCACGTACAGCTCGGGGCCGCGGAGCTCGAAAACGGCTGGATTATCGCCGCTCTCGGCCAGCAGCTTCCCACCGGCGCCGATGAACTTGGTGACGTACTTGAAGCTGCCGCGCTGGCGGATGTGCACCTCGAGGCGGCGGTCACTTACCCGGACGTCGTCGAGGTCGACGCCCGTGCTGGCGTAGAACAGCCCCTCTTCCAGGTTGGTGACGATCTCGAGCGCGTCGAGCGCTCGGGCGCGTACCGTCACCCAGCCGCGCCCCGGGTTCGAGTGGTCGCGGTCGATGGTCTGGAAAATGTGGGCGTCGTCAACGGCGATTCCGTAGATTCGTTGGCCGCGGGTCAGCAAATAGTCCCAGACGGCCTCCAGGCCGAGCGCCTCGCCGCCGCCGTCGTTGTGCACCGCCGGATGCCCGTTGTAGATCTCGAGAAGGCGGTTGTTCTCCACCTGGGCGAGCTCCTCGGCTCCGAACGACCACTGGAAGTTGGGGTGGTTGATGTGGGGCGCCCCCTCGACCTCGCGGATCGCGTCGACGTTCTTCTGGATGGTGCCGACCAGCGTGTCGGCACGCTGGGGGATTACGAGCGTGTTGATGTTGATGCCGTTGATGTGCACCGAGCTGCCCTCGAAGCTCGAGGTGACTTCCTCGCCCGGGATCAGGAGAAAGCTCTCGTCGACGATGTGCGACAGGGTCGCCGGGTCGGTCAACACGTTGTGATCGGAGAGCACCAGGAAGTCGTAGCCGTTTTGCTTGTACCAGGCGGCGACCTCCTCGGGCGGCGAGTCTCCGTCGCTTTCGAGCGTGTGGGTGTGGGTGTTCCCCTTGAACCACGTCATGTCCGCCGTATCCGACATTCAGCATCGATCCTGGACCTTAGACCGGCAGCCGATAGAATCTCCCGGATTCCGGCCTGCCGACGACCGTCACATATGGCATGGTTGGCAACGACGATGGCCGTTGATAACGAAGAAGCCGAAACCCGTGCCGCGATCCTCGAGGTCGTGCGACGTACCTGGGGCTACGACAGCCTGCGCCCCTTGCAGGAGGAGGCCGTGCGGGCCGGTCTCGAGGGGCGTGATTCGGTCGTCGTGTTGCCCACAGGCGGCGGCAAGTCCCTTTGCTACCAGGTGCCGCCCGTGCTGGCCGGCCGCACCGACATCGTCGTTTCGCCGCTGATCTCGTTGATGAAAGACCAGGTCGACGGCCTGCTCGCCAACGGTTATCCGGCCGCCGCCTTGCACAGCGCCCAGACCGCCGCGGAGCGTGCCGACGCCGAGCGTTTCATCGCCTCCGGAGATTGCCACCTGGTGTTCGTTTCGCCGGAGCGGCTGGTGACATCGTGGTTCCTGCAGACGGTCGAGAATCTCGGCATCAACACCTTTTCGGTCGACGAAGCGCACTGCATCAGCCAGTGGGGCCACGACTTTCGCCCGGAATATCGCCAGCTCGCCGTTCTCAAACAGCGCGTCCCGGGGGCGACGATCCATGCCTTCACGGCCACCGCGACCGAGCGGGTCCGAGAAGACATCGTCGAGCAACTCGGCCTCGAGGACCCGACGATGCTGGTGGGACGCTTCGATCGTCCGAACTTGATCTATCGCTTGATCCCGCGTCTTGATACCAACGACCAGGTCAGCGAGGTGCTGTCCCGGCACCAAGGTGAGGCGGCGATCATCTACTGCATCAGCCGCAAGGATACCGAGAAGCTGGCCGAGAAGCTCGCCGCAGACGGCCACCGCGCTGCTTGCTACCACGCCGGGCTCGAGTCTGGCGAGCGCCACCGGACGCAGGAAGCCTTCTCGACCGAGCAACTCGACATCGTCGTCGCCACCGTGGCGTTCGGCATGGGCATCGATCGAAGCGATGTCCGGTGCATCATCCACGCCGCCATGCCGAAGTCGGTGGAGCACTATCAGCAAGAGACCGGCCGTGCCGGTCGCGACGGACTCAGCGCCGAGTGCGTGCTGCTGCACTCGCCTGCCGACGCATTGAAATGGCGCACGGTGCTGGAGCGCGGCGCCGCCGAGAGCGGTGAGAACGGCGAGGGGCTCGAAGGGTCCTTGCGGTTGCTCGACGGGATGCGCCGCTATTGCAGCCCGGGTCGCTGCCGCCACCGCGTGCTCTCGGAGTACTTCGGCCAAACCTACGAGCCGCCGAGGCGGGGCGACCCGGCCACCGATGGCGCCGTCTCGGCCCCGGGCGCCGCCACGAACCCCCAGGATCCCGATGGTTGCGGCGCCTGCGACGTGTGTCTGGGCGAAACCGAGGGTCTGGTCGACGGTATCCGAGACGCCCAGATGATCCTGTCGTGCGTCGCCCGCGTCGAGCAACGCTACGGCATGGGGCACGTCGTCGACGTGCTGCGCGGCGCCGACACCGAGAGGATTCGCTCGCTGCGGCACGACGAGCTGAGCACCTGGGGGCTCATGAAGGACCGCGACCGCAAGGAGGTGATGAACCTCACCTTCCAGCTGCTCGACCAGGACCTGCTGGCGCGCAGCGAGGGAGAGTACCCGGTCCTTTGTCTGAACCAGGCGTCGGTCGAGGTGATGCGCGGCGAGCGCCGGGTGCAGCTCGTCCCGATTCGCGTGAAGCGGGCCCGCACGACGGCGCGCGAGGCCGCCTCGTGGGAGGGCGTCGACCGCGCTCTGTTCGATTCGTTACGTGAGCTGCGCACCGAGCTGGCGCGCCGGCGCGACGTGCCCCCTTACGTCATCTTCAGCGACGCCAGCCTGCGCGACATGGCACGCAAGCGCCCCGCGACATCGGAGGAATTCCTCGACGTACACGGTGTCGGCGACAAGAAGCTCGCCGATTTTGGGGACGCGTTTCTGGCCCGCATCCGCGACCATGTCGGGTCTGCGGCCGCTGCGGGCCTCGATGATCCCGGCGGCCCAGGCGATCCCCCGCCCGATCTGTTCGAGACCGGCTAGCAGGCCATGGTGAAAGTGTGTCCCCAGTCGGTCGCCGTAACCGTGGTGCTATTGGTCGGTTCGGGCCTCTTTTGAGCATATTAAGCATGTAAAATCTGCCCCGCCTTCCTTATTAGCACTTGCCAAGAATTCGCCATCGAGATTACGCTAAGGCACCCGATAAAAGGTCCTAGGAACCGTCTCGTCCACGTTTTCGTGGGCGCGAGGTAATTCGAGCATGAAAAAGTTTGCGCTGGCGACGTCGGTCGCCTCGATTTTGTGCCTTGCTGTCACCGTCGATACGGGCTTCGCGGGCAGCTCTCGAGGCTCGGGAACCGGCGCTATCGCCTTCGTGAAACCGGTGTCCACAGGTCCCGCTCCGATGTCGTACCAGGAGCAGAACATGACCATCGGGCGCTATTGCTTCCGCTGCCACAACGACCAGTTGCTGACCGGTGGCATGTCGCTCGAGTCGTTCGACGCCGAGCGCGCCTACGAGAGTGCCGAAGTCGCTGAAAAGATGATCCGCAAGCTACGCGTCGGCATGATGCCGCCGAAGGGGGCGCAGCGGCCCGACGCCGCGACCATCGACGCCCTGGTGACGGCGCTCGAAACGACCATCGACGAGCATGCGGCGCGCAACCCGAATCCCGGCAGGCGCACGTTCCAGAGGCTCAACCAGGCCGAATACGTCGCCTCGGTCAAGGACCTTCTGGGCATCGAGATCGACGTCGACACGTTCCTGCCGCCCGACACGATCAGCGCCAGCTTCGACAACATCGCCGACGTGCAGATGCCCTCGGCGACGGTGATGGAGGGTTACCTGCGGGCCGCCGGCCACGTCAGCCGTCTTGCCGTCGGTGACCCCTTCGCGGGCCCGGACTCGACCGTTTACAACGTGTCGCGAACCCAGTCGCAAAAGAAGCGCGCCGAGGGAGCGCCGTTCGGCACCCGCGGCGGCATCGCGGTGGTCCACAATTTCCCGGCCGACGGCAAGTACGAGTTCCTGATGCTGCTGCACGGTGAACCCGCTGGGGTGCTATTCGGCCGCACGATCCGGGAAGAGCAGATCGAGGTGTCGATCGACGGCGAGCGGGTGGGTGTCGTCGATATCGATCGCTGGCTAACGGAATCGGATCCCGCCGGCTTGCTGATCACCGTCGGCCCGGTCGATGTCCGTGCCGGTGCGCACACGGTCGCGGCGGCGTTCGTGGCCCAGTTCGAGGGCCCGGTCGATGACCTGATCACGCCGATCGAGCACACCCTGGCCGACACGCAGATCGGCGTCGGCTACGGCGTCGAGACCCTCACCCACCTTCGCGACCTGTCCATCGTCGGGCCGTTCGAGGTCACCGGCGTTTCCGACAATCCGACGCGCCGCCGGATTTTCACCTGCCGTCCGACGTCCGCCGAGGAAGAAGCTCCCTGCGCCGAGAGCATTATTTCCCGCCTCGCGGCCCAGGCCTATCGGCGCCCGATCCATGAGAACGACATCGCCGGCTTGATGGCCTTTTACAACCAGGGGGCGGCATTCGGCGGATTCGAGGGTGGTATCGGCACCGCCTTGCAGGCGATCCTCGCCAGCCCGCACTTCCTGTTCCGGATGGAGGAGGTACCGGCCGGAGCTATTCCGGGCGAGGTCCACCGGATCAGTGATGTAGACTTGGCGTCCCGGCTCTCTTTCTTCATTTGGGGCGCCCCACCCGATCTGGAGCTCATCGAGCTGGCGGGCCGCGGCGAGCTCTCGAACCCGGGTGAAATCGAGCGTCAAGCGAGCCGGATGCTGGCCGACCCCCGTGCGCAGGAGGCTCTGGCCACCCGCTTTGGAGCACAGTGGCTCCGGCTCCAGGATCTG
>JADFNY010000141.1 GCA_022563115.1 Acidobacteriota bacterium
CCCAGGTGATGAGCTCGCCGCCGTTGAACTGTTGCGACGACAACGGGGTTCCGGAAAGCTGTGTCGGTGGAGTCTTGGAGTCGCTCATCGTCTCATGATCACCACGGTTCCCACCTGCATGAGGTCGCCCCAGGCCTGCGCGAGTCCGGTTGTAGGCTGACCGGGCACTTGCCGGGCGCCGGCTTCCTCGCGAAGCTGCCAGAACAGCTCGCAGATCTTCATCAGGCCGGCGGCGGCAATCGGGTTACCGACCCCGAGCAGCCCGCCCGAGGGACACGACGGCATGTTGCCGTCGCGATCGAGGACGCCGTCGGCTGCCAACTGTGGGGCGCCACCCTTGTCGGCGAGCTGCAGGCCTTCGAGGTGGTGCAGCTCCTTGTAGGTGAAGGGGTCGTAGGGCTCGACGATGTTGATCTCCTTGCGCGGCTCCTTGATGCCCGCCATGTCGTACGCCCGCCGCGCCGCGACCTCGACGTAGCGCGGGTAGGCAAGGTCGCGGGTCGCCCAGTAAGCGGTGTCGAGCGCCCAGCCAACGCCGTCGATCCACACCGGCTTGTCGGTGATGCGCTCCGCCGTGCCCTCGGCGGCGAGAATGATCGCCGCAGCGCCGTCGCTGGTCGGCGACACGTCGAGACGATTCACCGGCCACGCCATGATCTCCGATTCGAGGACGTCGTCGACGGTGATCTCGGCGCCGAGCTGAGCGGCGGGATGGTCGAGGGCGTTGCGTTTGTTCTTCACGGCGACGCGGGCGATGTCGCGCTTGTCGATGCCATAGGCGCTCATGTAGCGGTTCATCTCGAGAGCGAAGATCCACAGGAGGTTCGGTTGCAGCGGCCGCTCCGTAGTGTGATCGAAGATCGTCAGGAAGGCGCCTTGCGGGTGCGGCTGGCAGGCCGACATCTTCTCCTCGCACATCACCATGCAGGTGTCGAACACCCCCGACGCGACCATGTACCAGCCTTGAATGACTGAAAAGACGCCGGTGCCGCCCCCGACGTAGCCGCGCAGCGTTGGCAGGCCGAGGCCGGCGGCGCCGTCGGTCAGGTATTCGCCGTTCATGTGGATGCCGTCGAAGGCGTCGGGCGCCGTGCCGATGACGACCGACTCGATGTCCTTGCGGGTCATCTCCGCCGACTCCAATGCCGCCGAGGTGGCGCCGTAGGCGAGCTCGTTGGGCGTCTCGAGCGCCCGGCGCATGAACTTCGTCATACCGGCGCTGACGGCGGCAACTCTACGCAGGCCGGTCTTACTCATGATGGTTGCTGAGCACGGCGACACCGCCGGTAGCCGTCGGCACGCCGCGCCAGGATTGCACGAGGCAGCAGTTGGCGTCGGCGATTTGCAGCGCTCCGGCGTCACCGCGTAGTTGATGCGCGGATTCGGCGATCTTGTACAGACCGGCGGCGTCGTACAGGTGGCCGGCGCCGAGGCTGCCGCCGCTCGGGTTTACCGGCAAGGCCCCCCCGATACTGAAATGGCCCTGCAGCGTCTTGGGGCCCGCCTCGCCGGTACCGCACAGGCCTAACGCTTCCAGGTGTTGCAGGTGCTTGTAAGCATAGCGGTCGTCGACCTCGGCGAAATCGAAGGCCGCCATGGGATCTTCGATACCGGCCATCGCATAGGCCCGAGCCGCGGCCTGCTCGCAGTAGGCGGCGCGCCCCAGGTCGCGGTCCTCGATTGCGGGATGGTCGGTTGACCAGCTCAACCCTTCGATCCACACGGGGCGGCGGCCACCCGCGATGGCGGCTTCGTGGCTCGCCAGGACGAGAACGATAGCGCCGTCCGCCGCCGGTGCTATCTGCGCGGCGCGCAACGGGGCGAATTCTAGCTCGCTCCCGAGCACCGCGTCGATGCTGGTTTCGCCGCCGTGGGTGCTGCTCGGGTTGGCGAGCGCGTTGGCGCGGTTGTTGACCACCACCTGGGCGCAGTGCTCCGGCGTGTTGCCGGAGTCATGCAGGAAGCTCGCCATCTCCATGCCGGCCAGCGCCGCGGCGGGGTAGCCGAGCTGGCGGTTCCAGGTCGGATCGAGCGCGTAGGTCTCGAGCTCGCCGATGTCGGAAATATTCGACGCCTTGGAGTGGGCTTCGAGGACGATGATGTCGAAGGCGCCGGTGGCGATTTGCAGCGCCGCGGCGCCGAGCCCCTGCAGGCTGTCGCCGGCGATCGTGTGGATGGGCTTGAGAACGGCACCGAGCTGGTCAGGGGTGTACTCGTCGAAGATGCTGACTCCCTCGAAGAGGTCCTCGGCAACGGTCACCGCGCTGTCGATGTCGTCGGGCTCGATACCGGCATCGGTGTAGGCGCGCACCGCCGCCGCGTGGATCATCTCGCGGTACGAATGCTCCTGACTCCGTGGCGAGAGTCCTTCGATGCCGATGCCGATGATGGCGACCTGTCCGCGCACGGGAAGCTCCGTTCGAGCGTGAGGGCGTTGCCGGCAACGGGCCGGCGAAGCCGGCACCGAAAACCCAACCGAAGCGCCGCGCGGCGGTTGAAGCAGAGGCCTGCGAACGCTTGCGCCGAAGGTAGAACGGGGGCCTGCGGGGGGTCAAGTCTGACGTCGGTGGCGGCGTGAGCAAAGTCCGGTGCGGGTCGGTGGCTGCACGCGGCGGCGGTGTGGATGACGCAGGTACGGACCGCGTGTAGCATCGCCGTATGGATTACCAGTTCATCGGCATACAGATCGCCGTGTTGCTGTTCGCCTTGTCTTTTCACGAAATGGCGCACGCTTGGGCGGCCAACAAGCTGGGCGATCCAACGGCCCGTGATGCGGGCCGGCTGACGATGAACCCGATCGTTCACATCGATCCGATCATGACGATTCTATTCCCCGCGATGCTGATCCTGATCGGCTCTCCGGTGATTTTCGGTGCCGCGAAGCCGGTTCCCGTTAATACCAACAACCTCGAGCATCCCAAGCGCGATTACATGTGGATCGCGGCCGCCGGTCCGATCAGCAACGTGATTCTGGCGACGATCACGATCATCGTACTGAACCTGGTCTGGCAACCATTGCAAGTCGGTGCGGCGATGGGCGAAGCGTGGGCCGGCCCCACGTTCCTCTTTCTGCAGATGAGCCTCTACATCAACCTCGTGTTGGCGACCTTCAACATGATTCCCCTGTACCCGCTCGACGGCTCGTGGATCTTGTCGCGTTTTCTCTCTGGAAGTGCGGCGATCGCCTATGCGAAGCTCCGCCCGTACGGATTCATCATCCTGATCGTGCTGATGTACACCGGCGTGCTCTGGCGGTTCATCAACCCGGTGATGGGTTTCGCCGGGATGTTTCTGCCGTAGCGGGGTGCTGAAAAACTCCCGGAGGTGTCCGTTACGGGTGCCGTGGGGGCAGAGGCAAGGAGCGAGGAGGGGGGCCACGCGATGGACGACCGTTACCGCGTCGAAGTCGGTGAGTTCGAGGGCGCGCTCGATCTTCTCCTGCACCTGGTGCGAACCCGTGAGATCGAGATTCGCGAGCTGCCGCTCGCCGAGATAACCGGCGAGTACCTCGAGATGTTGCGGTTCCTGGAGGAGATCGACCTCGAGCCAGCGAGCGAGTTTCTCGAGGTCGCCGCGAGCCTGGTGCGGTTGAAGGCCCAGGCATTGCTGCCGAGCCCGTCGGTCGCCACCGATGCCGAAGCGCTGGTAGCGGAGGAGGAAGCGCTCCTCGAGCAATTGGTCGAACACCAGCTAACCCGCATGGCGGCGCGCGATCTGCGGGCCCGGGAGGCCAAGGTCGCCGCCGTGTGGTTTCGCGGCGAGCCGGATCCGGGTGGGGTTGCCGCCGAGCGAACGGAAGTGGTCGAGGCCGACCTGTTCTCTCTCGTGGTGGCGTTCCGCGATCTTCTCTCGGATCTCGAGTCGCCATCGCTGTTCTCGATCAGCGCCGATCAGTACCCGGTTGCCGAGCGTGTCGAGGTGCTTCGCACCCGGCTGCGCGACGGTGAGCCGGTGCCGTTCGACGAGCTTTTTGCCAGCGGAGATCCACGCGGTAAGCTGATCGCCACCCTCCTGGCGCTACTCGAGCTGATTCGATCCGGCGAGGCCCGTGCGTTCCAGGAAGCCGTGGTCGGAAAGATCGTCATCTTCCCCGGCAAAATGTTGGAGCAGCCCCAATGAGCGACACCGAAGGCATCCTGCCGGTAGACGACGAGGTTCTCTCGTCCCAGGTGGTCCCCGTTCTCGAGGCTCTGCTGTACGCCGCCGAGGAACCGGTGCCGCTCGACGAGGTCGTCGAGGTGATCGTCAGCGTTGCCACCGAGCAAGACCGCAGCTGGGCGCGCGCCACCACGCCGGAGCTCGTCTCACGCGCTTCCATCATCCTCTCCGATCGGCTCCTGCAGAGCGGTAGCTCGCTCCAGGTAATGGAGATGGCCGGCGGTCTGCGCCTCGCTACACGGCCTCAATACGACCCTTGGATTCGCGCCTTGCGGCAGGTCGAGAAGCCGTCGCGCTTGTCGGTCGCGGCGCTCGAGACCCTCGCGGTCATCGCCTATCGGCAACCGGTCACGGCGGCCGAGATCGCCGGTGTCCGCGGCGTCGATCCGGCCGCGGCACTGTCGACGCTGCGCGACCAGGGAATGATCAGGATCACCGGCCGCAAACGGGCCGTAGGCCGGCCGTTTACCTACGGAACGACGCGGCAGTTTCTCGAAATCTTCGGACTCCGGGACCTCGACGAGCTTCCCGACCCGGAAGAATTCGAAGAGCTGCTCGAAGCCTGAGCCGTCCGTTGCCGGAGCAGAGGGTGCAGAAGATCATCGCGGCGGCGGGCGTTACCTCGCGCCGCAAGGCCGAAGCGTTCATCGTCGCCGGCCGGGTGGCGATCAATGGTGAGGTCGTCCGCGAGCTCGGCACGACCGCCGATCCGGAGAGCGATCTGGTAACCCTCGACGGCCACCCGCTGCGGCGCGAGCCGCTGCGCTACTTCGTCGCCCACAAGCCGCGCGGTGTGGTGTGCGCTGTGCGCGATGACCGCGGCCGGCCGGTGGTGGTCGATCTGCTACCCGATAACGTCGACGAGAGGCTCTATCCCGCCGGCCGGCTCGATCTCGACAGCGAGGGGCTCGTGCTGCTGACCAACGACGGCGACCTCATGCAGCGGGCCACGCGGCCGGGCGGCGGTGTCGCGAAGGTGTACGAGGTCGTTGTCGGGGGACGCCCGTCGGAGGGGGACCTCGACGCATTGCGCGCTGGCGTGGAGCTCGACGGCCGGCGCTTGATGCGCTGTGATATCGAGGTGCTCGAGCGCATCGAACCCGATGACACCGCCGGCCCGAGCGGGGCGCAGCGCGGGTTCACCCGTCTCCGAGTGACCCTGCAGCAGGGCAAGAAAAACCAGATTCGGCGGATGTTTCAGGGCGTCGGCCACCGCGTCGCGCGGTTGATTCGGTGCTCCATCGGCCCGCTTTCGCTCGATGATTTGCCGGTCGGCGGCGTGCGTGAGCTCGCGAGGGCGGAGTTGCGGCGGCTCGAGGTAGGGGAGGGTGAGCGATGAGTCGCTTGCGCATCGCCATCGACGGCCCCAGCGGCGCGGGGAAATCGACGCTCGGCCGGGCGTTGGCGCAACGCCTGGGCCTTCCGTACGTCGACACCGGGGCGATGTACCGCGCCGTCGGCTGGGCGGTTGCCGAGGCAGGCCTCGACGACGCCGAGCAGATCGTGGCGTACGTTCAGGGGCTCGAGCTCGATGTCGACCCCGACCCGGCCGGATTCCATGTCCGGGTCGATGGGGTCGATGTTACCGACCGACTGCGCCATCCGGACATCGGCAGGATGGCGGCCAAGGTCGCGGCGATCGAGGGGGTCCGCGACTGGATGGTGCCCCGACAACAGGCGGTGGCGCGCGCCGGCGGCGTCCTCGAAGGTCGCGACATCGGCACCGTCGTGCTGCCGGATGCCGATTGCAAGTTCTACCTCACCTCAGATGAGTTGACCAGGATGGCGCGTCGGGCGGAGCAGCTGGGGCTCGAGGAGATGGGCGCCGAGGTCGTCGGCGACGTGCTCGAGCGCGACCGTGTCGACAGCAGGCGGAAGCACTCGCCCTTGCGTCCGGCGGCCGACGCGCTGCACATCGACACCAGCGCCCAAACGGTCGACGAGAGCCTCGCTGTGATGCTCGAAGAAATAGCCCGCCGCGGGTAGGTGAGGATGGGCATGAACCGACGGCACGCCCTTTGTTTACACGGGTTTACGCGTTGACAGTAGCTGCACCGCCCCGTAGCATTGCGGTTTGCAATTGCGCCCGAAGTGCGGGCGTAATCTGAGGTTTTCTATGGAGGATTCAGAAACCATGCCGGGGAAGACTGCGGTCGAGTCGAGCGACGCGGAGCAACAGGCGGTGGCGACCACAGCGCTTGTGTTCAGCGAAGAGGAAATGCTCGACGAAGCGACCCTCATGCAACTCATTGACGAGAGCCTTCAAGAGCTTGTCGAAGGCGAGGTCGTAAAGGGCCGCGTCCTTGAAATCAGCAAGGACGAGGTCATCGTAGATATCGGTTACAAATCTGAAGGCATCATACGTGCGGCGGAGTTTGCCGACGAAGACGGCAACATCACCGTCGCCGCGGGTGACGAGGTCGAGGTCCTGCTCGAGCGCTGCGAGGACAAGGAAGGAAACGTCGTCGTATCGCGCGAGAAGGCCGAGAAGATGAAGGTCTGGGGCAAGATTGAAGATGCCTACCGCAGCGACGAGATCATCACCGGGCTCGTGGTCGATCGGGTCAAAGGTGGCCTGGCGGTCAATATCGGCGTCCGCGCGTTCCTCCCCGGCTCGCAAGTGGACATCCGCCCGGTGCGCAACCTCGAGTCGATGGTCAACGAGGAGATCCGCGTCAAGGTCATCAAGCTCAACAAGCGACGCGCCAACGTCGTCGTCTCCCGCAAGATCGTCCTCGAGGCCGAGCGTGCCGAGGAGAAGAAGGAAACCCTCACAAAACTCATCCCCGGCAACGTCCTCAAGGGTGTGGTCAAGAACATCACCGACTACGGCGCCTTCGTCGACCTCGGTGGCATCGACGGTTTGTTGCACATCACCGACATGTCTTGGGGGCGCATCTCTCATCCGACCGAGCTTCTCAACATCGGCGATGAGATCGATATCGTCATCCTGAACTTCGATCCCGAGCGCGAGCGCGTTTCGTTGGGCTACAAGCAGCGCATGCCCGACCCGTGGGTTGGCGTCAGCGAGAAGTATCCGGCTGGGTCCCGCATCCCGGGAAGGGCCGTCAGCCTCACCAACTACGGCGCTTTCATCGAGTTGGAGGAAGGCGTCGAAGGCCTGGTACATATCTCCGAGATGTCGTGGCGCAAGCGCATCCAGCATCCCTCGAAGTTGGTCGAGGTCGGTGACGAGGTCGACGTCGTGGTTCTCGACGTCGACGAAGACAATCGCCGCATCTCGCTGGGCATGAAACAGACCGAGCCCAACCCGTGGCGCCTTATCGCCGACAAGTACGAGGAGGGCAACATCATCACGGGCCGGGTGCGCAATCTCACCGATTTTGGCGCCTTCGTTGAGATCGAGGAGGGCATCGACGGTCTGATTCACATCTCCGACATGTCCTGGACCAAGCGCATCGAGCATCCCTCTGAGGTGCTGCAGAAGGGCGAGGAGGTCCAGGTCGCCGTGCTCAGCGTCGATGCTGAGCGCCAGCGTCTGTCGCTAGGCCTCAAACAGCTGCGGCCCAACGTCTGGGACAAGTACGCCGAGGCGCACCAGCAGGGCCAGGTCGTCGAAGGCCAGGTCACGAAGCTCACCAACTTCGGCGCCTTCATCGAGCTCGACGACGGCATCGAGGGTCTGGTGCACGTCTCTGAGATCGCCGACCGGCACGTCAAGAATCCCGCTGACGAGCTCGAGGTCGGGGACACATTGAAGGTCAAGATCCTCAAGATCGACGCCGACTCGCACAAGATCAGCCTGTCGGCCAAGGAGGCGGAGAGCCCGTCGCATGCGCCGGAGCTGGAACCCGAAGTGGCGGCCGAGCCGCTCACCAAGTACGAGCAAGACGGCAAGGTCTCACTGGGCGACGTCATCGACCTGTCGGGCCTGGGTGCGCTATCCCGTGGCACCGACGAGGAGAGCGGGGAAGGCGAGGAGAGCGGGGAAGGCGAGGAGAGCGGGGAAGAGGAGTAGCCGGCTTATGACCAAGGCCGATCTGATCGAAGAGGTTTCGGCCGTTTCGCGGCTCAGCAAGAAGAGCTCGGAGGTCGTGGTCAACACCTTCTTCGAGAGCATCGTCGGATCGTTGCAGCGGCAGGAGAAGGTCGAGCTGCGCGGTTTTGGCTCGTTCAAGCTCCGCCACCGCCGGGCACGCGTCGGCCGCAATCCGAAGACGGGTGCCCGCGTCGAGGTGGCGGCCAAAGTCGTACCGTATTTCAAGCCCGGCAAGGACCTGCGCGAGCTGGTCAACAAGTAGTGTGTTGCCTCCGACATAGCTTGACACGGGCAGAGGGAATTGCCCGCAATCCCCTCTGCCCGTAGGGTAGCGGCGGGACGGGGCGATTCCTTTGTCGGGGCTCCTCGACGATGTGCACCCTTCGCCGTCGTCAACGAACGTTGCGCCAGCCGATCATCGGAGTAGGGGCGGATGGATCCCAGACTGAACGACGCCGAAACCGCCCTCCGTGATCGCGTACGGTCGGCGGCAGCGGCGGTTGTCGCGGCCGCCGATGACATCGACCGAGGTGCTGCGACCGCCGCTGACGCCGTCGGCAACCTCGCCGCGGGGGGCGTCCTGGGCGTC
>JADFNY010000001.1 GCA_022563115.1 Acidobacteriota bacterium
TCGGCACGGTTCAGGTGTTGAAGGAGGTTCTCCCGGTGATGAAGCGGCAACGCTCCGGGCACGTCATGAATATGTCGTCGGTGGTGGGGCGGAAGGCTTTCCCCGGTTTCGGCGGCTACTCGAGCGTCATGTACGCACTGTCGGGTCTCACCGATGCGCTCCGCCAGGAGCTGCGGGGGACCGGGATCAACGTGTCGGTGATTCACCCGGCGCTGACGCAGACACCGCTGTTGTCGGCGGTGGACAGGGTCGACATGCCGCCGCCGTTCCGCAACCTGACGCCGATCCCGGTCGAGGATGTGGCCGCGGCGGTGCTCAACGGCGTCCACAACAACCGTCTACGGACCGTTGTTTCCCTGCCGCCGAAAATGCTTCTGCTCGCCGACGCGATCTCGCCCAAGTTGGGCGACCTGATCGTACGCCTCCTGGAGAACAAGCTGTTCGGCAGGTTGATCGGCTCCTACAAGGGATCGGTCTATCAGCACGAGCCGGCGACTCGAAGCGTTGCTTGACCGCCGCCGTTCATGCTGGCCCAGTCGTTTGCTCTCGTGAAGCTGCAGAGCTGAAGAGGAGCGAAGTCGCCGAAGCGGTCCGCCGGTCATGGGTCTGTACCCGTGACACTTGGCGCTCCGGCGAGCCAGAGCGCGGCTCGCCGGCCCTGGCGTATTCCCGTCACCGCGGACTTCGAAAAAGCGACGCCGTGGAGGCCGTTGCCGGCCAGGAACAAGCCCGGGGTGTGCTCGAGGGCTGCTTCGATGCGAGCCACGCGTGACGGGTGCTCGAGATCGTATTGCGGAATCGCGCGACGCCAATTCTTCACTTCGGAGAACACAGGAACGGACGTCAGACCGAATATCCTCGCCAGCTCGTCGCGCACGAGCTCGACCAGGGCGTCGTCATCGAGCGCCGCAACGTCGGGATCCACACTGCCGCCGAGCATCGCCCGTACCAACACGTGTCCGTCCGGGCTGCGTCCCGCAAACAGCTGCGAATCCCAGATGGAACCGAGAATCCGGTAACCCTGGGCGCGGGGGATGAGCACGCCGAAGCCGGTCGGGAAGCTCGAGGCTGCTTGCGGCCGATAACCCAGCGCCACGACGACGACGGGCGGCGTCGCGATCTGGCGCAGCGCCGCCGCCACTTCGGGAGCGATGTCCGCCACCGCGTCGGCGTTTGCGAAGGCCTCACCGGCCGCGATCACCGCGCTCGCTTCGATCGGAGCAGCATCGCCCCCCACGAGCACGCGGTAGCGTGGCGGTCCACGATCGGCGCCTTCGTCCGCCGCCGTGACCGCTTCGACTGTCTCCACCTTGGCGTCACACCGCACCGTAAACCCGTCACTTTCAGCGAGTGCCACGGCCACCGATTGCAATCCCCGCCGGAAGGAGACGAGCTTTCCGGAGGGCCCACTCGAGAAACGCTGGTCGCGCGCGCGCTTCTTGCGGGCGGCGATCATGCCGCGGATCAACGAGCCGTGGTCACGCTCCAGAGCGACCAGCCTCGGAAAGCAGGCGCTCACCGAGAGCCGGCGCGCATCGCCGGCGAAGACGCCGAGCACCATCGGTGCGATCAACTTGTCTGCCGCCTCGACTCCCAATCGACGGCGGGCAAAGTCCCAGACACTCTCGGCCGCGGCACGTTCCAGCCCGGCGCGCCGGATGAAGGGTTCCGCCATCATCCGCAGCAGGCCCATGGGCCCGACGATCCCCGAGCGGGCGAACGCCAGCGGGTTCGCTTTCACCTCCCGGAGCCGCCCGTGCAACAGGTACCGACGCGCCGCGGCCTCGTTGGCCTCCACCTTTTCGCCGGCGATCCCGGTCCGCGCCAGCAGTTCGTCGAACTCCGGCTCGTTGTCGAGGTATGCGGCCGGGCCCGTTTCGACCAGCCAGCCGTCGCGTTTGACGGTACGCGCCTTGCCACCGACCGCGGGACTCGCTTCGAGCACCAGGATGTCGAGCCCGCCCGCGACCTCACTTCGATGACGAGCGGCTTCGTGAGCTGCACACAGGCCGGAGATTCCGGCGCCGATGATGACCAGGTGCTTCATCGGTCCACCGCCGCCTGCTGTGGGCGCATGGGGGTTGCGGGGCCTATGCTGCGTCGCAACCCCCACGCACGGCACCCGCTGGAGCTTTTTAGCACGCTGCTAGACGGTACGGCTGAAGACCGGCTTGTCCGAGTCTTGCTTCTCGCGCAGGTAGCGATCGAAGCACATCGCCAGGTTGCGGACGAACAGCTCGCCGACCGGAGTGACCTCGATGCCGTCGGTGCCGACCTCGACCATGCCGTCGGCCTCGTGGGTGGCGAGCGCGGCGAGATCCTCGGCGAAGTAGTCGGAAAACTCGATGCCGTGGCGGGATTCGATGGCGGCGAACTCGACGCGGAAGTTGCACATGAGCTCGTGGATGACGTCGCGCCGCACTTCGTCATCGGCGCTGCGGGCGACGCCGCGGTAGACGGGTAGCCGCCCGGCGTCGATCGCCTTCCCGTAGCTGCTGAGTTTCTTCTCGTTCTGCACGTAGGAGCCCTGTACGTCGCCGATCGCCGAGATTCCCAAGCCGATGACGTCCGACGCCGGAATTACCGAGTAACCCTGGAAATTGCGTCGCAGCCGGTGTTGCTGACGGGCTCGAAAGAGCTCGTCATCGGGCCGCGCGAAGTGGTCCATGCCGATGGGCTCGTAACCTGCCTTCAGGAGCTTGTCGCGAGCGACGGCGAACAGCTCGAGCTTGAGATCACGTCCCGGGAGGTCGTCCGGCGAGATCTTGTTCTGATGGGCTCGCATCCACGGAACGAGCGCAAACGAGTAGATCGCCAGCCGGTCGACACCCATGCTGATGACCTGTTCCACGGCCTGCGCGAACGACTCGGGGCTCTGCAGCGGGAGGCCATAGATCAGGTCGACGTTGATCCCCCGAAATCCCTTGCCGCGGGCGTACTCGATCAGCGCTCGGGTCTGCTCCACCGATTGCACTCGATTGACCGCTTCTTGCACCCGCGGGGTGAAGTCCTGCACGCCCATCGACACCCGATTGAAGCCGCGCTCGGCGAGAACATCGAGATGCTCGAACGTCGTCACCCTGGGGTCGACCTCGACGGCAAGCTCGGCGTCGTCGCGACGTTCGAAGCGCTCGAACAGGAAGTCGAGGAGCTCGGCGAGGTCGTTCGGCCGGTGGTAGGTGGGCGTGCCGCCGCCGAGATGGAGTTGGGACACCTGCCGCCGGTGCGGTAGGCGTTCCGCGACCAGATCGATTTCGCGGCGCAGCAGCTCGAGGTACGGGGCCGTCTTCTCGTAGTGCGGGCTGATGATGACGTGGCAGGCGCAGAACAGGCATTGTTCCTCACAAAACGGCAGGTGTACGTAGATTGATAGCGGCTCGGACGCCTGCTCGTCGGCAGCCGTGAGCAGGTCGGCATAAACGTCCGCGTCGAGGCCTTCCTGAAACTCCACCGCGGTGGGGTAGCTCGTATACCTCGGTCCTTGCCGGTCGTAGCGTCGCATGAGCTCGGTGGTTACCGCCGGCGAAAGCGGTCGAGCCGTGGCCCCTCCCGGATGGGTGTCGTTCTGTGCCATGTGCCTTCCGCCTCTATCCTCCGGTGCCGGCCGATGCGACGGCGCGACGATCTTCCTGCGCTTCGTCGTGAACGGCCTCGATCAGCGCCTCGACGCTCTCGATCGGGGTCTGCGGGAGGATGCCGTGCCCCAAGTTCACGATATGGCCCTCACGGGGAACGCCTTGCAACAATCGGCGCGCCGCCCGCGACGTCCGCTCGGGACCGGCGAGCAGAACCGCCGGGTCGAGATTTCCCTGCAGGACCTTCTGCGGTCCCAACGCCTGGCGCAACCCGGACAGATCGACCCGCCAGTCGACCGAGAAGCCATCGGCCGGCAGGGAAATCATCCCTCCCAGCAGATGCGGCGCATTCTGCATGAACAAGATGCTCGGCACCCCGAGCTCGCCGATCTGCTCGAGAAGATTCTGCAAGTGCGGTTTCACCAGCGCCGACCAATCCGCAAACGACAGCACGCCCGACCAGGTCTCGAAGATCTGTACGGCGTCCACGCCGGCCTCCACCTGCCCTCTCAGGTACGAAACCGACAGGTCGGTGAGCCGCTCGAGAAGGTCGGCCAGGACTCCCGGTTCGTCGGCGGCGAGCGCCCGCAGCGCCGGAAAGTCGCGCCCACCGCGACCTTGCACCAGGTACGCCGCCAAGGTCCAGGGTCCGCCGCTGAACCCGAGCACCGGAACACGGTCGGCAAGCTCGTTCTTGACCGAACGAATCGTCTCCAGGACCGTCGGGGCGATCTCCTCCTGGTCCGGAACCGGCAACGCCTGGATCGCCGCCGCCGACCGCAGCGGCTTGTTGATCACCGGACCGGGAGCGAACTCGACGTCGATCCCGAGCGCCCCGATCGGGCTCATGATGTCGGCGAAAACAATGGCGGCATCGAGCGGGAACCGTTCGAGGGGCATCAGCGTCACTTCGGTCGCCAAATCGGGGCGGGCGCACAACTCTTCGAACGAGAAACGCTCGCGGAGCGCCCGGTACTCGGGGAGGTAACGACCGGCCTGCCGCATGATCCACAGCGGCCTGCGTTCCGTGTCTTGGCCGCGAAGCGTGCGCAACAGAAGGTCGTTCATGACGGTCCCATTGCCGCGAGCGCCGCCGCGACGCCGTCGCAGAAGCGCTCGAGGTGTTGGTCTTCGTGAGCCAACGACAGGAACCCCACCTCGTAGCTCGACGGCGCCAGGTACACGCCGTTCTTGAGCATGAGGTGGAAGAAGCGACGGTAGCGCTCGGCGGCATGCGGGTCGATCGCAGCGGCGCTGCGTGGCGGCTCTCCGCCTTGGAACGCCAGCCAGAAGATCGAAGCGCAGCGCACCAGCTGAATCGGTGTTGTTGCCGCCTCCAAGATCGGCACCAGCATGGTCTCGAGCCTCTCGCCGGCGGCCTCCAGCTTCTGCCAACCTCGCTCGCGCTCGAGTAGGCGAAGGGTCTCGAGGCCGGCTGCCATCGCCACCGGGTTGCCCGAGAGCGTCCCCGCCTGGTAGACGGGCCCCTCGGGGGCCAGGTGGTCCATGATGTCGGCGCCGCCGCCGAACCCGCCTACGGGAAGCCCGCCGCCGATTACCTTGCCGAAGGTGGCGAGGTCGGGCGTGATGCCGAACAGCTCCGCGGCTCCGCCCGGCCCTACCCGGAAGCCGCTGATGACCTCGTCGAAGAGCAGCAGCGCGCCTCGCTGCCGCGTGAGGTCGCGCAGCGCCCCGAGGAAAGCCGCGCGTTGGAGGAGCAAACCGTTGTTGGCCGGTATCGGTTCGACGATGACCGCCGCGATGTTGTCGCCCTGGCGGCGAAAAAGGGCCTCGAGCGCCTCTTCATCGTCGAGCGGCAAGACGCAGGTCTGCGAGGCGAACGATTCGGGGACGCCCGCTGAGTCGGGCCGGCCGAACGTCGCCAAGCCGGAGCCGGCGGCGACCAGCAGATGATCGGCGTGGCCGTGATAGCAACCCGAGAACTTCACGATCAGGTCTCGGCCGGTGGCGCCGCGCGCCAAACGAATCGCGCTCATCGTTGCCTCGGTACCGGAGGAAACAAAGCGGACCTTTTCGAGCCCCGGGTACAGCGACGTCACCGTTTCTGCGAGCTCGATCTCGACCTCGCAGAGCGCACCGTACGTGGTGCCGCGCTCGGCAGCCCGGCGGACCGCTTCGACGACCGCAGGGTGAGCGTGCCCGAGAATCAGCGGACCCCAGGAACAGACGAAATCGATGTAACTGCGGCCGTCCACATCCTCGATGAGGGCGCCGCTACCCGACCGGATCACGATCGGCTCGCCACCGACGGCGCGAAACGCCCGCACCGGGGAGTTCACCCCGCCGGGGATACACTCCTTCGCACGTTGGAACCACGCTGCGGACGTCGCCCCCGGCGCGGGCGCGGGCGCGGCTGACTCGGCTGCGGCTGACTCGGCTGCGGCTGACTCGGTGGCGGGTGCGGCTCCTTCCTTCATAGCCATCCACGCTGCAGCGCATCGCGTGCGTGGTAGGTGATGATCAGGTCGGCCCCGGCTCGAACCATCGCACCCAGGTTCTCGCGGACCACGGCTGCTTCGTCCAACCAACCGCGCTCCGCCGCCGCCTTCACGGCGGAGTACTCACCCGAGACGTTGTAGGTAGCCAACGGCAAGCTGGTCTCTTCGCGTACCGCCCGGACGACGTCGAGGTACGCCAGAGCCGGCTTGACCATCAGCATGTCGGCCCCTTCTTGCTCGTCGAGACGGGCCTCGCGGATTGCCTCGCGAACGTTGGCCGGGTCCATCTGGTACGCCTTGCGGTCGCCCGCAGCCGGGGTCGACTCGGCGGCATCGCGGAACGGACCGTAGTACGCCGATGCGTACTTGACCGCGTACGACAGGATCCCGACGTCTGTATGGCCGGCTTCGTCGAGCCCTTCGCGTATGGCGGCCACCCGCCCGTCCATCATGTCGGACGGGGCGACCAGGTCGGCCCCTGCTTCGGCGTGCGCCACCGCCGTTTCCCGCAGCAAGGGCAGCGTCTCATCGTTGATCACTTTGCCGTCGCGCAACACCCCACAATGTCCATGCGACGTGTAGGCGCACAGGCACACGTCCGTGATCACGACGATCTCGTCGCCGACCTGCTGTTTGAGAGCCGCGACCGCCCGTGCGACCGCGCTGTCCGGCGAGCTCGCCGGCGTCCCTCGTTCATCCTTCGATCCATCGGGTGGCGTACCGAACAGAAGTACGGCGCGAATACCGAGCTCGGCGTCGGCCAGCACGCGCTGCACGAGATCCTTGACCCCATATCTCGAGATCCCGGGCATCGACTCGATGGGGTCCTCGGCCCGATCCGTGGGAAGAACGAAATGCGGCATGATGAGCTGCTCGGCGGAGACCCGATTCTCACGCACCAGGGCTCGCAGCCGCTCGGTAACGCGGAGCCGTCTGGGGCGGCTGCTGAGCGCTGCGGGAACTTCTCGGGAATCGATGGTCACGGGATCGCCTCGATCATGCCTTCGAGATCACGTCCGGTTGCCTCGCCGTCGACTCGCAAGCCGGCTTCGCGGGCGGCACGGGTGGTCGAAGGCCCGATGGTGATGATGGGAACGCTCTCAGGAACGTGGGCCCTCGCCAACAGGCCGGCTACCGCCGAAGGGCTCGCCAGGAAGATCGCGTCGACGTTCATGCCGGCGATGTCCTCGCGCGGCTCCTCGGCCGGCGCCACGACCGTTCGGTACACGGCAACGTGCGACACCGCGATGCCCAAGGGCTCGAGCGTCGCTTCGAGATCACGGCTCGGCTTTTCCGCCCCGGCTCCGACCACTCGGATCGATCGAGGGTCGCCGTCGGCCAAGCGTTCAGCGAGGCTCTCGGCAAGCGTGCGAACGGTGCCGTCCGGCCCGATGAGGTCAACGCGGCCAAGCTCCCGCTCGGCGGCGTCGGCAGTGGTCCTTCCCACTGCGGCGATCGAAACGCTTACTACCGATCGCGGCCCGGCGAGCGCTGCAACGCCGCCAACACCCCGCACCGAGGAGACAACGAGCCAGTCGGCGTCGTGCAGGGCAGCTACGAGCTTGGCGGCCGTCGCCTGGTCGCGGATGGGCCGCCCTTCGATACACGGAAACACCACGGCGCGGCCGCCCCGTGCGGCAAGCCCGTCGGCCCAGACCTCGGCATCCTCGCGAGCCCGCGTCAGCAGCACGGTGAGCCCATCGACGTTGCCCACGATCATGCCTCCACACCGGCGCCATCGGCGGGCGCCGTGCACAGTTTGTCCGAGAGCCGCGCCCATAGACGCGCGGCCAGCTCTTCGGGATTCTCTCCCCGACCGCTTTGCCGTACGAGCAGGCCGTCGGATTCGATCACCGACACGAGCTCCAAATCGCCTCCCTCGAGCCGTCGGCACCAGGCGCCGAACGGCAAGTCGCAGCCGCCGTCAACCAGCCGCAGGAGCTCACGCTCCGCCCGCACCGGGACTGCCGCATCGGCGTCGTGCAGCGGGGCGACAGCGTCGACCACGCGATCGCCCCCACGGCACTGTAGGGCAAGGGCTCCTTGGGCCGGTGCGGGCACGAAAACAGCGGGGTCGAGGCGCAGGTTCACGAGGCTGTCCAAGCCCAGGTCGGAGGCGTTCTGACGCTCGAGCCGTATCAAGCCCGCGGCAGCCAGGACGATGGCGTCGTAGGCGCCCTCGCGGAGCTTGGCCAGGCGGGTGGGCACGTTGCCGCGGATGGGCTCGATTCTCAAATCGGGGCGCAGCGACCGCAACAGGGCGCGACGACGCTCGGACGCGGTGCCGACGACGGCATTCTCCTTCAGCTGCAGGTCGAGCCCGAGTTCCGCGCCCGGGGCGCCGGGCCCCGCACGCCGACCATCGGCACGCATGATCAAGCAATCCTCCGGTTCGAGCCGCTCGGGCATCGCCGCAACCACCAATCCTTCAGCGCTCCGGGAGGGGAGATCCTTGTAGCTGTGGACGGCCAGATCGACCTTGGCGTCGAGAAGAGCCGCTTCGATCTCACCAACGAAAACTCCAGGGGCGCCGATCTCCGAGAAGCGACGATCTTGGTCGCGATCGCCGGCCGTCTCGACGATGACGACTTCCGTGTCGTGTCCGAGATCAGCGAGGGCCCGAGCCACGCCGTTCGTCTGAGCGAGCGCCAGGGCGGAGCCACGTGAGCCGATGCGGATCTTCACAGCGTCACTCGTTTGGCGTCGAGCTCCGTGTCACCTTCTCCGGACGCCAACCGGGGACCGTCCTGGGCCGCCGGCCTCTGCAGGAACTCGGCCCCGAGGAACTCGTCGACATCGGCGAAAAACGTCTTGGCGACGTCCAGCCCTTTGTCGCGGACGATCGCCCGCATGCCCACGAGCGGCACGTGGGCAAGCCGTCGCGCCAACACTTGAGCCCAACGGGCCACCACCTCGCGGTCATCCTCGCTCAGTGTTGACAGGTCCTTGCGGAACAAGCGCTCGAGCGCGATTCGGGTGGTTTCCTGGTATTTCCGTTGCATCGCCACCAGCATCGGCGATAACGCCTTGTCGGCCAGCCGGCCGCGCAGGTCGGCAAGTGCCCGATCGACCATCGCCCGGGCATCGGCGGCAGCGTCGGCGCGCTGCTCGCTGTGTTTCCGGCCCTCATCGACGATGTCATCGATGCCGACCCGCTCGACGCCCGCCGCGACCGCATCGGCGGCGGCGACATCCGGTGGATTCGCCATGTCGATGATCAACGGTGGGCGACTCGAGGGCGAACGCGCCGCCAGCCGTTCGAGATCGGCGCGGGTGATCACCGGGTCGGGCGAGGCGGTCGCTGTGATCACGACTTCGATCTCGTCGGTTCCTCCACCGAGCGCCTCGAGCGGGCGCGCCACCCCGCCGACGCGGTCGGCGAGCTCGGCGGCGCGCTCGAGCGAGCGGTTGAAAACGATGATCTCGATCCCTTCTTGAGCGAGCGTCTCGGCGCAGCGCTCCGTCATCGGCGATACGCCGACAATACCGAGAGCGGATGGAGTCTCTGCCAGGCGCTCGCGAGCGCGCAAGATGGCGACCTCGGCCAACGAGACCTTGCCCACGCCGATCCTGGTGCTTCCGTGGATTCGTCGAGCCGTCTTGGTGGCTTCCTCGAACAACCACTCGAGTCGCGGCCCGACCAGGCCGAGGGTACGCGAGAGCTCCAGCGATTCCCGTATCTGTCCGCGAATCTCGGTTTCGCCGACCATGGCGGAATCCAACCCGGCGGCAACGTGGAAGACGTGCTCCACCGCGCCTTCGCCCACCCACGCCGTCATGGCTCGCTCCGACTCACCCACGGCGGGTGTTCGCCCGGTGATCGCGGCGTAGATCCGGGGGCGACAAGCGCTCACGGGATCGCTTTTGTCGGCGACGTACACCACTTCAACCCGGTTGCACGTCGCCAGGTACACGACCTCCTGTAGGCCGGCGCTGGCGGCGATCTCGCGAATCGCCTGCGGCCGCTCGTCGACGGGGATGGTGAAGCGGGCTACCGCGTCGTTACCTTGACGGCGCCAACTCACACCTGCCACGCCGATTCTGTCCATGTGCCTCGAAGGCTGCCACCCGTTGAGAATGCGAGCTTAGCTACCCGGACAAGCTAGCCCGGAGCCGCTCCCGGAGTTGTCACAGACTTGTCATCAACCGCAGCCCCCCGCACCCGCAGTAGCATCCCGTCGGGAACGCGGGCTAGCTGTTGGGGAACGCCGTTCGCACAAGGGCGGCCAGCAGCGCCGGATGATCCTCGGGCGCGTCGACCCGGATGAAGGTGTCGCCTCCGGCTTCCTCGAACAGTTCACGACCCCGGACGCCGATCTCCTGGATGGTTTCGAGACCGTCGGTCAGAAACCCCGGCGCGATCACCGCGAGACTACGGACGCCTCTCCGGGGCAGCTCCGCGAACAGTTCGGCGGTTGTCGGCTTCAGCCATGGCTCGGGACCGAACTTCGACTGATAGCAATGGGTGGCGCGCCCCGGGTCCCAATCGAGCGCCCTCAGGAGAGCATCGGTCGTGGCCAGACAGTCGGCACTGTACTGCTTCCGCTCGCGGCGGTCGTAGCGGGTCGGAATGCCGTGGTACGAAAGCAAGAGGTGCTCCGGTTCGACCCCGGCCTCCGCCCATGCGACGCGGCAGCGATCGGCCAAGGCGTCGATGAATCCGGGATCATCCGCGGGCAGCGTCACCTTGCGGACGTTGGCAGGAACGCCGAGCGCGAGCGCGACTCGATCCGCTTCGAGAAACACCGACCCGGTCGTCGAGCTGGTCCGGTGCGCGTACAGGGGAAGGACCACCGCTTCGGTATCTGTGCCAACCCGCTCGCTGAACGTCCGATGCAGCGAACGGTCGCCGTACCGATAGGCCCATGCGACGTCAAAGCGGTCGCCGGCGATCTCCTCGATCCCCGCCGCGATCTTGCGAGTGCCGACCTCGAGCGGTGACCCGCCCGCCGTCCAGATCGATCGATACAGCTTCGCCACCCTGCGGGGGCGGCGGCGTAGTACGAGGCGGCGCAGAATCGGTTGCCACAGCCAGCCCGGCAAGTCGATGACGCTCGGATCCGACAGAAACTCGAGCAGGAACTTGTGCACGGCCTCGGGAGTCGGGGCGTCGGGCGTCCCGAGATTGACGATGATCAGAAGCCGCCGATTCGCTGTGCTCATGGTCGAGGAGGGTTCGTCCGGTCGAGGCCACCGCTCGCAGCGATGTCACGATGGGCCTAGATGCTTTCTCGCTGCGGTTCCCGCAGCCGGATGAAGCGTCGCGCTAGGTCGAGTTCCCATGGTTTCCCATACCGGCAAGTGGCGTATCGCCAGCCGGCGAGGCGACGAATCAGGGTCTTGCCCCAGCGCGGTGTCGTGTAGTCCTGAACGGTAGGGAATCGACAATAGAGTACCTTCGAAAAGTCTTTCACGCGTTGCCGTATCGCCGGCGTGAGCCACGGAGCGTCCTGGTGGCAGACATAGTCGATCCACTGCGCCTGCGTCCATTCCTCGGGCGTCGTCGGTAGCGCCGGTCCCTCCGGCCCGTAGGTTCGCAACACCGGAATGCGCGCGCTCGATCGGTCCCGTTCCGTCCAAGCGGGCTCCCGTTGCGGTGTCGGACTGTAGAAATAGAGGATGACTTCGCACGTCGGGTGGATCGCTTTCAGTTTCTTGATGAACTCGAACGTCTTCTCGATTTCTCCTTCGGGATCTTCGGGGCCGCCGAGGACGAACGAGAATTCCGGTATGACCCCGTGCGCGCGACAGCGACGCGCGACCTCGAAAGTGTGTTCGACCTTGGTCCCTTTCTTCATGCTTTTGAGGACGGAATCACTCGCCGCCTCCGCCCCGACGTAGGTCATCTTGAGGCTGCTCTTTTCGATCAGATTCCACGTCTTGGTCGAGAAATTGGCCAACGTGTCGGTTCGGGCGTAGCACCACCAGGGAAGCTGGAAGTGGGCGAGCACCTCCAGGATCTCCACGCTGGTCTC
The DNA here is from genome assembly GCA_022563115.1 of Acidobacteriota bacterium. Taxonomy (GTDB): domain Bacteria; phylum Acidobacteriota; class UBA890; order UBA890; family UBA890; genus UBA890. The sequence goes on from JADFNY010000001.1 coordinate 12,010, forward strand.
CTCACGGTCGAAAAAGTTGTGGTCGTAGTACTGGACGGCGTTCGCCCCGTACTTGTCACGCAACGTCGTAAGAGCGGCGGCCAGGCGGTCGGTGCCTTGGAGATCGGTGTGGCCGTTGAACATGGACACCACGCCACAGAAGGTGCAGCGGTACCGGCAGCCGATTGCCGCTTGGTGTACCGCCGTGCGCGAACCGAGAAAGCTCGGCCTGAGGTATTGCTCGACGTCCCGCAGGCGGTCGTACGGGTAGGGTGGGTAGGCGTCCGGCGAGCGGAACGGGCGGTCGGGGTTGTGCACTATTTGGCCGTTCAGCTTCCACGTCAGGCCACGAATCTCAGCCGGGCCGGCACCGGGAAGCCGGTCCAGCAACTCCAGTAGCGTCTCCTCTCCCTGGCCTCGGATCACGAAATCGACGTAGGGCGCGTTGATGGCGGAGTCTGGATACAGGGTAGGGAAAAAGCCGCCCCACGCGATGGGCACCTCCGGGGCGTGTTCCCGAACCATCGATGAAATCTCGATGGCGGGTGCGACCTGCGGGCCGGGCATCACGGTGACGGCAACCAGTGCCACATCGGATTGATCGAGAAGGCTCTGTATCTCGGAGAGGGGGTTGGGAACGACGTTGCCGTCGATGATCTCGAATTCCCATCGTTCCTCGAGTGCGGCACCGAGCGCCAGAAGCGACAAGGGGAACCGCACCGCCCGCGGGGAGCACATTTTCGGATTGACCAGGATGACGCGTCGCCTCATGGAATTGGCTCGCCAGGTCGTGGAGTCTTGTCTGATTCGATGCGCGAGTGATTGTTCTCGCAAAACCATGAATACGTCTTGCGGAGGCCTTCTTTCAACCCCGTCTCCGGTTGCCACCCGAGGGCGCGCAACCGGGATGCGTCAAGGAGCTTGCGTGGTGCACCGTCGGGCTTATCGGGCTCAAAACGAATCTCTGCACCCGGAAAGACGATCTCACGGATCATCTCGGCGAGCTCGCGGATTTCCAAGTCCTGTCCGGTCCCGATGTTGATGTGGTCTTCGTCGGAGTATTCCTTCATCAGAAACAGGCAAGCGTCGGCGAGGTCATCAACGTACATGAACTCCCGTCGGGCGGTCCCGGTTCCCCATACCCTGACCTGGCTCTCGCCCGATAGGCGTACGTCGTGAAAGCGGCGCATCAGTGCGGCGATCACGTGGGACGACTCGGTTTCGAAGTTGTCCTGCGGGCCGTACAGGTTGGTCGGCATCACGCTGATGAAGTCGCATCCGTATTGTCGCCGATATGCCTGGCAGAGCTTTATGCCGGCGATCTTGGCCATCGCGTAGGGCTCGTTTGTAGGCTCCAGGGGTCCGGTGAGCAACGCCTCTTCAGGCATCGGCTGCTCTGCCTCGCGCGGGTAGCTACACGAGCTTCCGAGATAGAGGAGCTTTGTCGCACCGTGCCGATAGGCGGCATGCACGACGGTGGCGTGGATCATCAGATTGTCGTAGATGAACTCCGCCGGTCGGGTAGCGTTCGCCCAAATACCGCCGACGGTTCCCGCCGCCAGAAACACGTAGCCGGGGTTTGATTCCTCGAACCACGCATCGACGTCCGCCTGGTTCCGAAGGTCGAGCTGCGCTCGCGTCGGCAGGAGAAGGCGTTCGAACCCCTCCTGTCGGAGCCGGCGGACAATGGCTGAGCCGACGAGCCCTCGATGCCCCGCCACATAGACTCTCGCTTCTGTATCGAACATCAACGCAACGCCGTCAGTTATGTTCTGGCCAGGAATTGAGACACCGAGCAGGGTGCTGCAGAACTCCCGGGGGCGCCTCTGCCCCACAAGAGCCATGCGCCGCGCCCCCGGGAGTTCTTCAGCACCCTGTTAAGATACTCCAGGAGCGGACCCTCGTTTGAAAGCATGAGTCCACCGCGTCGGGTATCACCCACGGCCGAGCGGCAGCCGAGCGTCGTATTCATGGTCCCCGGCTTCCCCGAGGGCGAGGAGGACACAACGTGTCTTCCCGCGATCCAGAATTACATAGACGCCTTTTGCGCGTCGCGACCCGACCTCGACGTGCACGTGATCGCGTTCCAATATCCGTTTTTCCGCGGAGAATACGCGTGGAAGGAAGCGACGGTTCACGCTCTCGGTGGGATGAACCGCAGGAGCTTGAGGCGCATGCCCACGTGGGCACGGGCGATCCTGACCTTCATGCGACTCCGCAGGCGCACGGATGTGCGGGTGCTGCACACATTTTGGTTGACCGAATGCACTCGAGTCGGTCAATGGCTCGGCAGGGCCTTCGGAATCCGGCACGTCGCCAGTATTGGCGGGCAGGACGCCCAACCGACAAATCCGTACCTGCGCCACCTGAGGCTGGATGATCTGGTGCTGACGGCGGGCTCCAACTTTACCGCCAATGTTTTCGCCAAGCACTCCGCCGGTGCGCGCGTTCATGTGATCCCCCTCGGACTTGATACGAGGCACCTGGAAGCGATCGATCCCCCGCCGGAGAGAGACATCGATGTGATCGGCGTCGGTTCGCTCATCCCGTTGAAGGACTACGGAGCGTTCGTGGATATCGTTGCCGCTCTCACCTCCGATTTTCCCGACGTCAGCGCCCGCATCATCGGTGCCGGTCCGCAGCAGGAGGCGCTCCGAGAGCGCATCGTGCGGCATGGTTTGCAGAACAACGTCGTGCTGATGGGTCATCTACCCCGCGACGAAGTCTTCCGTTACATGCTGCGGAGCAAGGTATTCCTGCACACCTCGAAGTACGAGAGTCAGGGCTACGTTTTTCTGGAGGCGCTCTTTGCCGGGTTGCACGTGGTCTGCTACGACGTTGGGTACACCGGCAATAGCGACCGTGTATTCAGGTGCCGGTCGAGCCACGAGATCATCGACGTGGCGACCGACCTGATCCGCAATCCTGGCCGCTTGCTTCGCCAGCGAGTGCCAACCGTGGAGGATACAGTCAGGGCCTTCGAAGCGATCTACGGCGACTGACTTGGAGGTCGGAGCAAAGCGCGTCACCCTTCGTTTCACCTCAAAGAAGGCGATGTTGCATCCATACTTCTTCAAGAAGCTGTTGCTCAAATCAGCGATCGCGCTCCCCGCGCCCCGTCTCTTGTCCCGGCTCTGTCGTCTGTACAACGACGCCAAGAACGGGGAGAACTTCGGCGATATGACGATCAACGGCGAGGTGCGCTTTCTCCGCTCCCAGGCCCACGGCTGTGACGTGCTCTTCGACGTCGGCGCCAACCGAGGTGAATGGACCCAGCACGCTCTGGCGGCGACCAAAGAGGCTCAAATCCACTGCTTTGAACCGCTACCGTCCCTTTACCAGACACTGCTCGCCAACCAATTTCCGCGGCGGGTCGTCTGCAATGAGTTCGGGTTGTCTGACGAGACCGGTGAGCGTCAAATGGACCCCGCGACAACATCCTTGTACGGCCGCCGCCCGAATTCCGACGGCGGTCCTGCGTCCTCGTTGACAGCAACTGTCCGGTTGAGCACCCTCGACGAATATTGTGCCGAGCAAGGGGTCGAGCAGATTGATTTACTCAAGCTCGATGTGGAGGGGCACGAGCTGGCCGTGTTGCGGGGTGGACAGAAAATGATCCACGAGGGACGCGTCAAACGGATTCAATTCGAGTATGGCCCGTGCAACATCGATTCGCGCGTGCTGTTACGCGACTTGTTCGCGTTCTTCGAAGACCTGGAGTACGACGTCTACAAGATCACTCCGCGCAAGCTAGTCAAGCTGAGCGCGTACGACCGGCGATTGGAGAACTTCCAATACAAGAACTTCGCGGTGCTGCATCCGTCGCTCGGGGCAAAGCGGAGCTGAGCCATGTCCGGAGACATGGAATTGGTGCAGCTCCTGGTGTGTCCCTCGTGTCGGACACCGCTGGTCGAAGAGACCGACGGCATATTGCGCTGTCCGGATGAAGGGACGACCTACACTCGCGAGGCGGGTGTCTGGCGGCTGCTCGACGACTCCAGAGGTTCGGACGCGACCAGATTTCTGGCCCACTACCAGGCCGTGCGGCGACGTGAGGGCTGGGGTGCCGACGACGACGGCTACTACCGGGCCCTGCCATTCGAGGACCGAACCGGTCGTCATCCGGCGATCTGGTACATCCGCGCGACAACGTATCGAGTGTTCGTCCGCAAGGTCATGCAACCGATCGAGACCGTTCGTGGAAGGCAGAGAATCCTCGATCTCGGTGCCGGCAACGGCTGGCTCTCGTACCGCCTCGCCCGCCGCGGTCACGAGGTGGCCGCGGTCGATCTCAACGACGACCCGCAGGACGGCCTGGGCGCCCACGTTCACTACGACCGCGAGGCGCCGTTCGCGGTGATCCAGGCGTCATTCGATCAACTGCCCTGGCCGGACGATGTCATCGACTTGGCCATCTACAACGGCAGCCTGCACTACAGCACCGATTACTGCGCCACCCTGCGCGAAGCGCTTCGCGTGCTCGCCCCGGGTGGCCGGGTGGTGATTCTCGACTCTCCCTTTTATCGCCACCGCAAGAGCGGTGAGGCGATGGTTCGAGAGCGAGAGGATGTCTTTCGAGACGACTGCGGCGGTGACACCGGTGGGATGGGCAACGAGGGATTCTTGACGCTCGCCCGCCTGGACGGGCTGGAACAGGACCTCGGCATCTCATGGCGGGTGTTGCACCCGTACTACGGACTCCGCTGGGCGCTACAGCCGGTCAAGAACTGGATCATGGGGCGGCGTGAGCCGGCTCGCTTCCATGTCGTCATCGGCTCCTCGTCATCGGGTGAAGCTTCGCGATGAGTGGCGGACGGTCGATCGGATCGTGGTGGAGCGTTCTGGCGCTCGCGGCGACGGCCTTCTTCGTCGCCTACAGTTCGCCGATCGACTTCACCTACAGCGATCCGTGGGGCAACCTCCTCACCGCGCAAGCGATTCTCGAGCACGGGACGATCAAACTCGACGCCTATCCCGAGGCACACGCGCTCTCGGAGCTCCGGCTCGACACGGAGCTTGACGGCCATCGCTACTACGACTACCCGGTCGGCACACCGGTGCTTGCGGTGCCGGCCGTGTGGCTCGCACGGCTCGCGGGCATGGACATGGCGGACGAGGACGAGAACACCGCCTTGCAGCAGCTACTGGCGGCCTTGACCGTCGTTTTCTCCGTACCTCTCATCTTCGTGTTGTGCCGGCTGTACCTTCCCTATGCGTACAGCTTGCTCATCACCGTCGTTTTTGTCTTCGGCAGCTCGGTCGCCAGCACGCTGGGAACGGCGTTCTGGAGCTCGAACCTGACGTTCCTGCTCAACCTGACGACCGTGTGGATCCTTGCTCGGGACCGCCTCGGGGTTCGACCTGCCAACCCCTACCTCATCGGCGTACTGCTCTTCCTCGCCTACCTCTGCCGCCCGACAGCCGCGTTGTTGGTCGTGGTTGTTATCGGGTACTTGGCGCTGGCGAGACGGCCGCTTCTGTGGCGCACGTCGGGGGTCGTTGCCGTCCTGGGCTGTGCCTTCGTGGTGTTCGCCTATGCAGAGTTCGGGTTGTTGGTGCCACCGTATTACGCGCCGTCGGGACTGGGATCCGGCGATTTCTGGACCGCCCTGGTCGGCAACGTCGTAAGCCCTTCTCGAGGGGTGCTGGTCCTCTATCCTTTTCTTCTCCCCGTCGTGGTCGGCGGCGCAGTGTTCCATCGGCGCCTGGCGCCGGACCCGTTGCTTCGACTGGCCCTCATCTGGCTTGGCCTGCACTGGATCACCGTCTCCTCACCCGTCACTCTTGGCAACGGTCACACCGTCCTCTGGTGGGGCGCCTGGAGTTTCGGCAATCGGTTGTTCGCGGATGCGCTCCCGGCACTGATCCTTCTGACGATCGGTGTCTTCAAGGCAGCCCTGGACACTCTCGCGCCGCCGAGTCAACGGCGGGCGACGGTGGCCTTTGTCGTGCTCGGCGGTGTGGCGATCTTCATCCACAGTTATCAAGGCCTGTACAACGTGTACCCGTTCCTCTGGAGTCAAGACGGGACCTATGTTGACCACCTCTTCGACTGGCAGCACCCGCAGTTTCTCGCCAGCGCGGCGAGTCTGGCTCGGCATCGGCGACAACATCTGCTCCCGGCCGCAGCGCCACGCTCTCTCTACGATCCGATCACGCCGACCAGCGAAGGGGTGATCTTCGAGAACTGGTCCCTGCCGGAGGGCAACGGCCAATGGCGTTGGTCCAACGGGACCTCCGCGACCATTCTCTTCCGAACCGGCCCCGAGACACCCGCTACGCCCGGCCCCCTGGTCCTCGAGGTGGTGGCCGGAACCTTCCAGGCCCAGCGACTGACGGTGTTCATCAACGATGTCGAAGTCGGAACGATCGACAGCCGCACCCATTGGGAACCTGCGACCTACCGGTTCAACGTAGCCGCCTCCGCCCTGGCCGGGGTGACATCAGATGAGGATGCCGCTACGGGCGTCGTCGAGATCAGGTTCTCGATCCCCCAAGCACGTAGCCCCGCGAGCCTGAATCCGGATGGGCGGGGCGACCGGCGGTTGCTGGGGCTGTGCTTGCGCGAGCTCATCCTGGTGACTCCGACGTGAGAAGGCGCCCGCCAACAAGCCCAGGAGAGGCGCTGACCCTGCCACAGGGCCCTGGTTTCGACCTCGGCGTGGATCAGGATTTGGCGTGATGACGCTCTATACAGACATTCTGTTTCAGGTACTGATAAAGCGACTGCAACCAGACCTCGTCTGCGATGTTGGCTCCATGAATGCACGCGATGCGAAACGCTTTCGTCACGTGTTGCCCAAGGCGAGGATCGTTGCCTTTGAAGCGAGTCCCCATAACGCGCAGCTCATAGAGGAAAGCGGTGATGTAGACGACTACGACATACAGCTTCGACGTCAAGCGGTCTCGAATGTCGATGGCACGCTTACCTTCAACGTCGAGCATTTTTCCAGCGAAAAAGGCCAGCATCTGCGTCAGAGCATTAGCTCGACGCGGAAACGAATAGCGGGCAGCCTGGGTAGGACTGAAGTCGAAGTCGAATCGATTCGCTTAGATACTTTTGTCCAACGGTTGACTCCACCCCCTGCGAGCATCGCTCTTTGGATCGATGCCGAAGGTAATAGCTATGAAATCCTCGAAGGTATGGAGGGAATCCGGCACAGAGTCACGATCATCCATGTCGAGGTAGAAACTCGGGAATTCTGGCATGGTCAGAAACTGAAAGCCGACGTCGTAGACCTGATGGCGTCTATGGACTTCGTTTCCTTTGCCCGCGGATACGATGAGTTTCAGCACGATGTCATTTTTCTAGCGGCCCGCACGTTGACATCATCCGGAGTCAACTTTCGGTTGCATGCGTTTCGCGTCTTCATTGTCTCCGCATTTGCTCATGGCTTTGAACTCATCAAGCGCAAAATCAAGCGCACAGTTCATGCGATTCGATCAGCTGTGAGAAACAAGCGCCTGCTTTAGGCACCTGAGATACTGTCGCCACGTGTAGCGGCCGGGTCGCACTTCGGTCAACAACTTGTACATGCCGTCCAGACGTTTTCCCGAGCTGATCATTTGCAACGCCAGGTAGACTTTCAGCGTCTCCATGAAGTGTGCCGCGCTCCTTTTGATTTCTGGCGGTATCCGCTGAGCTTGTCTGTATCGTTCGTAGGTGTTCAAAAAGGCTTCTATCCCCTGGATACGCTCCGAGAAATCGGCAGTGTTGGAGACTCTGTTGGGCGCATCCACATGTTTTACGGCTAGATCTTCCGGGATGAAGTAGAACTTCCCGGAACAGGCGAGACAAAACCAGGTCTCAGAATCTTCGGCATACCGGCGTCCCTCTACAACCCCCCCCAGAGACAGGACGTGGTCGCGGCGAAGAAGGACCGATGAGGACGTAATGGCGATGCCGTGGTCAAGCACCGCCGCGTAATAGTCTTGTACTACTCCCTCGGCGACGTCACCGGTTCGAAGTGAGAGATCAGCGACCGAGTATTGGGTGAAGACAGCGCACACTCCGGGGATGTGATCTGCTTTCGTCATGGTTCGCTCTAGAAAACCCTCAGACCATTCATCATCGGCATCCAGCAGCCCTACCCATGTTGTGCCCAAAGCTCGCATGCCGACGTTGCGCGCCGCACCAGGGCCGTTATTGGGGGTGCGTATGAGGCGCACGCGCGGGTCCGCTGACTGCTCCACCCAATCCGGGCCGGCATCGGTCGAACCGTCATCGACGACGACAAGCGACAAATCGGCATAGGATTGACTCAGCACCGAGGCTACCGCCCGACCGATCGTCGCCTCCTTGTTGAAAAGGGGAATCACGACCCCCGCTTTGTCGGACGCCATCATGAATACCTTCGCTCGGCCCGCCGTTGCCCGCCGTGTTGATCATAGGGACAATCGGGGCGCGATCCTACGCGCCAGGACTTCTATCCTGAAGACCCTCGATCACTCCCGATCCCCGGGAGACGTGTTCTATCTGGTGAACCCGACGTGACAAGGCACAGGTTTCACGATCTCGAGAGGCGCTTGCTGCGGGGCGTCCTGGGTGACGACTACGCGCGCCGCGAGGGCCAATGCCGGCTGGCCCCAGAGTGGCTGATTCTGTGTATCAACAACTTCTGCAATCTGCATTGCAGGATGTGCGACGTCGGGCTCGGCGCCAGCGACACCGTGTTCTACGCCAACCTGATTGGCGATCAGCCCCAAAACATGAGCCTGGACCTGCTGAACACGATACTGGACCAGGCAACGCTCTTCAGGCCGGCTCCCCGGATCGGCTTGTCGTACACCGAGCCGTTGATTCACGCTCGCATCCTGGATTTCTGCGAGGCGATTGCGCGACGCCGGCTGTTCGTCAGCATCACCACAAATGGCTATCTTCTGCCGAGATTGGCCGGCGGCCTCGTGGCGTGCGGCGTGGATCACATTACCGTGTCCGTCGATGGATCCGAGGCGGTGCACGATCGCGTGCGACGATGCGACGGCTCGTTCAGGCGATTGTATGAGGGGGTCGAGAAACTGAACGAAGCCAAGTCGAAAGCCAATCGACAGACACCCGTCGTTCAGTTCTCCTACACCCTGACGGACGAGAACTACACCGACATGGTGAATTTCGTCAAGCAGGTGGCTCCGCTGCAACCTGATCGTCTGATTTTTTCGCACCTCAATTTCATCACCGCCCAGATGGCGCACGTTCACAACGCGACGTATCAGGGCGACTTGCGCGTGGTGCGTTCGAATCTGGGAGAAATGGATCTCGGCGGGATTGCTCTCGAGGACATGGGTCAGGCTCTGCACGAACTGAAGGCGTACGTCGGCTCCCTGGCGAAGCCTCCGCGTCTCACCATCGTCCCCGATCTGTCCGATCTCCCAGAGTTGGAGGTGTTCTATCGAAAGCCGCTGACGTTCATCGGTAGCCGACGTTGCACCGACCCGTGGCGACTCATGATGATCAAGACAGACGGCGGAGTCATTCCCGCTCATGGTCGCTGTTTCAACTTTCCGGTGGGCCGGGTCACCGAGCGACCTCTCAAGGAGATCTGGAACAGCGATCGCTACTTGGAGCTTCGGGGCATCTTGAAGAGTGCAGGAGGCACGCTACCCGCTTGCTCTCGTTGTTGCGGGGTCATCGGCAAGCCGCGATGAGTCTCCGCCGCGCCGTTCTGCCAACGATGTAGGCGGCGGGGTCGCTCACCGCCAGGTAACGGAGGCCCCGAAATCGATCTCGCCACCGATCGGGGCTTTCCCGGTGCAGCTCGCGGTAATCGTTGACCGTCATTTCCCAGAATTCCTCGGCCAGACCTGCCGACCGGTGGGCGCGCGCCGCGTACCGTTTGACGCGCAGACAGGAAACGATCGAGCCCTTCTGGCTGGCGTGGGCGTCGAGGGCAGAGCCATGGGCCGACGCGACGCTCGAGATGTCCACGACCCGGTTGACGAGAACGGCGCTCAGCGGCACCTGGATTTGGAAGACACGGATCCGTGGCCCGTCATCTCCCGGGTAGCACGTTGCCAGCGCCGAGGCCAACGCGTGTGCGATCGCATGGTGCTCGGGATGGAAATCGACCCGTGACGGCGCGTAGACGAACGTCGGTTTGCAGCGTCGCAACAGCTCACAGAGCCGCGACTGAAGCGCGCCCCGTTGCCATTCTCCCTCAGGGAGGCTGAACCACTCGAGTCGATCGATGCGCAAGTGCGCGGCCGCCGCTTCGGCCTCGAGCCGGCGCGTCTCCGCCATCTGCTGCGGCGCCAGGCCGAACGCTCGCGAACGTCGCCCGTCGGTGACGTAGGCGACGCTCACCCGGTCACCGGCCGCCTCGTGCCGGAGGATTGCGCCGCCACAACCGACGACCTCGTCATCAGGATGAGGCGCAACGACGAGCACCGACCCGTCGTTGCCGAAGAACACCTCCTCCACTCGGGACGCCCTCAGGTGACTCAGGAGGCCGAATCCGGCGCACCACAGCGTGGCGAAAGCCTCCTGTACGCCGGTCTTCGCCCAATCCCGCGGGCGTGGCCGCTTCCGCCGCATGGCGCTAGCCGGCATTGCAGGCGCACCCCTTTCCGCCTCCACAGTAGCAACCCGTTGAGCAATGCCCACTAGATAAGGTCGAAGTCACCTCCCGCGAGCATCCAGCGCCCGGAGCCGCGAAGCGTTTCGATCCGAATATCCGGATCCAAGATCACCGCGTGGATAACGAACGTCCCCCAACTGAACAGAAAGCCTCGACGGCGAAAAAGCCGGTGGTCGCGACTGCCGGGGACCGCCAGGGCGACCGCGATGTCCGCCCCTGCGTCCCGCAGTCTGTCGGCGGCCTCGCGGATGAGCCAGCTGCCAAAGCGGCTGTCCGGGTGCGGCGTGACTAACTCGGCGATGGCACCAATCCGGCGGCCGTTGACCTCTTGTACTCGGTAGGCGGCGTATCCGACTGGCTCTTGGCCGTCGCTGGCGACCACGATCCGGTAGGGTGACACCGGTACGTCGAGGAGCCTGTGAACCATCCACGCCTTGTCGCGGTGAAGTTCGAGGTGCTCCTTCGAGTCGCGCGCGCCCGCCAGCCGGTCGAACGCCGCTTCGGATTCGGCCCGATCCATCGCCTCGAACACCCGGCCGGGAGACCGCCGCGCGCCGAGGTTCCAGAACGTGTTCCAGAGCCCGCCGGCGGCCTCGAGCCCCGGTAGTCCACCGAGCCGCGTCCGTCTTGCCAACAACACGTCGGGCCGGATGGGGCGGATCATCCAGCGCAGGGATGACACCCGTTGCCAGCCGAGGGCATCGGTGCGCGACCCGTACTCCTCGTTGGGCATGCCGAGGACGAACGCCACACCGGCGTCGCGCCAGGCGGCGTGAGCGCGGGTTACGACGGCGGTGAACGCTCCTTGGCGGCGCAGCTCGGGTGCGGTCATGGCATCGACCGCCACCATGACGGTGTGCTCCCCGTCCGGAAGACGGACGCGCCGTGGGATTCCCGCGTATTGACACAGCGGACGATCCTGGCCGTCGACCGCGAGCCACACGTTGGGCGGGGCCTTGGCGTGATCGCCAAGCTTCCACCTCCACAGCTGCGGCGTCATGGGCCGCTCGAACACCCGTTCGAACAGCGCGGCCAGGTGCACCTCATCCCCCGAACGGTACGGGCGAACGGTCCATGACCGCTGCTCGATCACGATTGGCTCGGTCTCACAACCCGCCCGATCTCATAACCCGCTCGCCCGCCAGGGCGACAAGTGCAACGGGCAAACGCACCGGCGGCAGATCTCGTCGCTGGCGACGTCGAGATTGCGGCGAAACGCAACCGCTCGGTCAGCGTTCAGAATCTCGTCGAGGGGCGCCTCGTGAATGTTGCCGAGCGGCGGGTGGAAAAAGCATGGTCGCACGGTGCCATCGGCCTCGATCACCGTTGAGACCCAGGGGGCGTTGCATGTCGGAGCTACAGGCTCGCACTGTCCGCTGAGGGCCAGGAAATGGCGCGCAATCCGCCGGAGCTTGTCGGGCGACTCAGCGATAAAGTCGGACTCGAAGTCACTACGAGAGCTGGTGATGACCGCTTCGAGCATGCCCTCGAACTCGCGGGCCTCCTCGGGTTCAAGGCCCACCTCGGCCGCCCTGGCCTCGTCCCAGCGCACCGGTCGGTTGAATGCCTCGGTGGTGATATCGGCCGCCAGGAAGGAGATCTGGTTCAGTGTGATGTCGTGAGCGGCCTCGATGATCCCGAGAAGATGCTTGTAGTTGAGACGCTGAACCACGCACCGACCGGTGACCCGATAACTCGGGTCGATCTGCCGCAGTGCCCTGACACCGGCGGCGAGGCGGTCGAACACCCCGGGGATGCGGCGAATGCGGTCGTGCAGCGACCGGTTTCCGTCGAGGGACACGATGACCTCGTCGCACCACAGCACGACCGGCTGCGCGTGCCGTTCGAGGCTCAGACCGGTCGAGAGCAAGGTAATCCGAACGCCTTGCTCCTTGAGCAGCTCGCACAGCGTCCAGAGATTCGAATGCAGCAGAGCCTCGCCACCCGATAACACGACGGACCGGACGCCAAGCTTGCCGAACGCCCCGACATGAGGCTCTAGATCTTGGCGCGAGAGTTCCTGTCTGCGGTCGTTCGCCTTCCAGATGTCGCACATCACGCAACGGCAATCGCAGCGACTGTGCGGCATGAGAACGACCACCGGCAGCGTGTGGATCCGATGGGTCCACAGGGTCACGTGGCGCTTGACGATTTGACTTGGAGCGAGCATCAGGGCGCCCTTTGCAAGCGGTAGATCGTCAATACCTCGCTGATCAGGTTCTGTCGGGTGACGACGTCGAGAATGAGGTCGTTGCGGCGAAAAGCCGCGAGGAACGTTGCGCTGTCGCCATCCGAAGAGAGGACCACGAGCGCGTAGCCTCCAGGGGTCAGATGATCCGGAAGCGCGGCCGCAAAGCGCTCGACAACGTCATCAGAGCGCCAGGCCATCTCGAAGCCATCGTCGGGCCGGCCGCGGAAGTACGGCGGGTTGAACAGCACGACGTCGTAACGGCGCCCGTGCACTGGCTCGAAGAGGTCGCCTTCGTAGACAACGATGCGGTCCTCCATCGTGTGGAGCAAAGCGTTGATGCGCGCGCAGCGCACGGCCTCCGGATTGATGTCCACGGCATCGACGTTCGGGGCCCATTGTGCAGCCAGCAGGGCGCCGATGCCGGTTCCGGTACCCATGTCGAGCACCCGCGCACGCGGCTGAATCAATGATTCGTTGAGCGTCTCGGAAAGCAACTGGCCGGTGCGGAACAGCCGGGGATTGAAAACGTGCGGCAGCACGACGATGGAACGCCCGGCCACATGTTCGATCACCATGCGGTTGAGGCGATGGCGCTGAAAGAGCACGAAGCGGCAGCGCAACAACAGCCGCCACAGCGGCCGCAGCATGCTCAGCGCCGCTCGAAGACGGTCAGGTGGTGAGCACGCTGCGGCTCCACCTGATGTCGCGCCAGGAGCATCCCGAGGCGGCCGAGCCAGGCATTGAAAAAGGTGATGAGTCGCCTGGTCTGACTGCGCAGACCGTGTCCGTGTTCGCGGCTCAGGGCCACTTCGTTCACCAACCAGCGGATGGCGAATCGGTAGAACAGTCGCGATCGCCTCCCGGCGACCGTGAGGTCCCGATCTGAGCCTTCTTCCCAGCTCGTTGACGACACGACGCGGTCGGCCACCTGCCGATAGTACTCCGTGCCTTTGATCGGGTACGCGACGGTGGTGAGAAACGTGTCGGGGGCGGCGGCTTTGAGATAGTCGACCGTCGCTGCGATGTCGGCCGGGGTCTCGCCCTCGTAGCCGAGCATGATGAAGGTCCCCGCTTCGATCCCGTGGCTTTGGAGCATCCCGATGACCTCGCCCATGCGAGCGGCGTTCGTGCGCCGTTTCATCGCGTCGAGTATCCGCTGCGAGCCGCTTTCGGCGCCTACCCACAACCGAAAACAACCCATGTCGGCGAGCGTCTGGATGATCTCCTCATCCAATCGATCTTCGCGCGAGATGGCCTCGAACGGTACTCGCAGCCCGCGTCTCTTCAGCTCGGCCGCGTACTCGAGATTCCAACGATGATGCACCGTAAACACATCGTCGGCGTACCAGAGCATGTCGGGATGATACGTCTCGACGATCAACTCCACCTCGTCAGCCACGTTCTGCGGTGATCGGCGGCGGTGGGTGAAGCCGAACACGCTGTGGCTGCACCAGGTGCACTGGTAGGCACAACCTCGGGCGGTGATCAGAGAGACCGCGCTCCTGCCGCGCTCACGACGCCAGGCGTCCAAGTAGCGCTCCATGTCGATTGCCCCGCGGTCGGGGAAGGGCTGCCCGTCGAGGTCGTCGAGGGGGCGACGAGCGGGAGTCTCCACGAACTCGCCGTCGGGCGCCCGGAAGGCGATGCCCGGGATGTGTCCCAGGTTCTGTGGCCCCTGGTCAAGGAGATGCGGGACGAGCTCTTCGAGCGTGAGCTCGCCTTCGCCGCTGACCACCACGTCGGCTCCGCGGGCCAGATACTCCTCATGGTAGCTATAGGGCTCCGGTCCTCCCAGCACCACGATGGCTCCCTGATCCTTGGCCAGCCGGGTCATGGCGAGCACGTTGCGGCGGGTCATCAGATTGCCTGAGATGCCGACGATGGGTGGCGTTTCGTCGGCGACGAGGCGGCCGAAGTCGGCGGGATGGTTGAACGTGGTGTCGAAGATCTCCACCTCGGTGCCGCGCTGCTTCAGGTGTGATGAGAGGTACAGGAGTCCCAACGGAGGATAGGGATGCTTCTCTGCCGGATCTTCTTCGAGGTGATACCCGTGCGTCAGCAGCAGATCCATAGCTCTCTTCGCCCTCGAGGCTCGTCGGCCACGCTGCCCCCCGAGCCTCGCTTATTTTTTACCTCATGACAGCCTGGGCGCCGGATGCAGCCTCTCGATGAGCATCTGCTCCAGCGGAAGACCGTAGAAGTCGCGCCGGCAACGCCAGCGCGACACCGCCTGCAGCGGCCACCTCCGCCAGGTTTCCGGGCCCCCAGCAAACCGATTATAGAACTTGAATCGTTCGATCAGCCGGTACTTCTCCGGGCTTACCCAAGGCGCGGCCGAGCCGATGAAGTCGAACTCCGCCCAGTCTTCCAGGGTCGAGGGCAACTCGTAGCCCGACCGAACCATGTCCTCCGTGATCTGCGAGCCGGGGTAGGGCTTGAAGTAGAAGAGCGGCGTCTCGAAATGCGGGCTCATCGCCCGCAAGCGTTTCATGAGGCTCACCGTCTCGTCGACGCTCTCGTCGCTCTCTCCGGGAAAGCCGACGATGAAGGGGAAGATGCCGGCCACCCCATGGCGGACGCACATGTCGGCTGTTTTCAGCACTTGCTCTATGGTGATGTCCTTTTTCATCCAGTCGAGCATTTCTTGCGAGCCCGACTCGACGCCGACCATTACCCGACGCAGACCTGAACGCACGCAGAGCCTGAATTTTTCTTCATCGAGCCGGACACCCTGGTCGGCGCGGAGCGTGGCGGTCCAGTCGAACTGGAGACCGCGTTGCAGGAACTGGTGGGCGATCTCCGCCGCGCGGTCCGCATAGGTGAAGAAAGTTTCATCTTGAAACGCCAGCTCGGTGAAGTGATGGCGCTGCCACAAGGCTTCGATCTCTTCGCCCATCCGCGAGGGAGCCACGGCCGTCCAGCGACGGCCGTAGACGAACGGATCAGCGCAGAAGGTGCAACGGAAGTAGCAGCCGACCGAAGAAATGTAATCGACTTGACGCTGCGCCTTCAAGCGGAAGTACCGCTCGACCGGAAGCAGCGCGTAGTTAGCGGCCGGCAGGTCGTCCATGGCGACGATGGGTCGAGGAGGGTTCAGCTTTGCTTCGCCGTCGCGGCGGAAGGCAATGCCCTCCAGCTGGTCCAGGTCCCCACCACCGGCCACCCTCTCGACCAGCTCGACAAAAGTCGCCTCCCCCTGACCGCGGACGGTGACGTCGACCGAGGGTTCGTTCAGCGTCTCCAGCGGAAAGAGCGAGGGGTGCCATCCACCCCAGACCACGGGAAGGTCGGGGCGTCGCGCCTTGGCCGCTCGGCTGACCTGCAACGCATCGCGTATGGGGTCGCCGGTGAGGACGGTAATCCCGAGCAGCAGCGCGCCTTCGATCTCGCGGAGCACCGCTGCCACCGGGTCCGTCTCTAATCGGCCGTCGACGATCAGTACCTCGAACTGGCGCTGATCGATGCACGATCCAAGGGCCACGAGTGCCAACGGCATCGTGTAGAACACCGAGCGCGGGTTGTAGAGCACGATCTTCGGTTTGCGGCTCTGTCGGAGCTCTCCGGTGTCGGCACGGCTGCCTCCTGTGGCGTCATCGCCGTCGACAACGAGCCGGCTCGCCGGTCCGAGAGACGCATCAAGCGTTGCATCCGGAAGCGCGCGAGCGGCAGTGTGGCCCCGTGGTAGAGAGCGGCCCCGGCGAGCCGGAACGCTCCGCGGTCGAGGCGGGTTGGTCGGCGAAGTGCTCCGAGCAGCCGACGAGCGGCGCTGCGAGCCCTGAACTCCTTGTGCAGCACACGGTACAACTGCCGGTAGAACTCGGTGGTGTAGGTGCCGACAAACATCATGTCGAGGTCCTCGGAGTCGATCCAGTTCTGCTTGGGGCCCAGATCCTGCTCCACCATCTGGTAGAACTTGGTGCCGGGGAGCGGATAGGAGACCGACATGCCGATCTCGTCGGGCCGGCACTCGCGCACCATTCGCAACGTCTTCTCGATATCTCCCCGGTCCTCGCCCGGATAGCCGAACTGCAGAAAGAACCCCACCCGGATACCCGCGTCGTGCAGCCGTTCGGTCGCCTCGTAGATCTGTTCGACCCGGGTACCCTTGTCCATGGCGTCGAGGATCTTCTGGGAGCCGGACTCGGCGCCCACCCAGACGTTGTGCGCACCGGCGCGTCGGAACGCGTCGATCTCACCTTCCCGCAGCAGCAGATCGACACGGCTCTGACACTTGAACCCTACCCGGGCGTCACGGGCTTCCAGCTCGTCCGCGAAACGTGCCATCCAGCCGCCGCGGAGCCCTATGATGTCGTCGGCGAACCAGATGTGATCGGG
>JADFNY010000444.1 GCA_022563115.1 Acidobacteriota bacterium
TCGCCATCCTCGGTTTCATCGGCATGCCGATCACCCACTACGCCGTCGAGTGGTTCCGGACCATGCACCCGGATCCGGTGATCATGACCGCCGGGGGCTTAGGCCGCGGCGTGCCGGGGAGCATGTTCGTGACCTTCGCGATCGGCATGGCCGCCATGGTGGTCCTGTTCGCGAATCTGTTCGCCCTCCGCCTCCACCTCGAGCGCCAGACCCGTCGGGTGCAAGAGATGCGGCGGCGCCTCGACCTCGTGGAGACATCACCATGAGCAATCCCGGGTATCTCTTCGCCGGATTCGCCCTCGCCTGGGGGTTGGTACTCGCTTACCTCTGGATGCTGTCGCGACGCTCCGCCGCCGTGCAGCAGCAACTCGAAGCGCTAGAGCGACGCCTCGACGAGTCGGCGCCGAAGGACTGAGCCGCCGCGCGGCCCGACAAAGCCGCTGCCCCATGCGCTGCGCCCCCGGGGCACTGTCAAATTAACGAAGCTGTGGCGAGGTCGAGCCCCGATGTGAACAACCTTCTTGGAAAACACAGCTAGCGTGCCCCGAATAGCCCCTTGACCGACTCGAGCACCGCCGCCGAGTCGAAGCCGACGCCATCCTTGAAGACGATGCGGACCTCGCGGATGGTCTCGGGATTCTCTATCGGGTCACCCTCGATCACGATCAGGTCGGCGAGCTTGCCCACCGCGACCGAGCCGAGGTCCTCGTCGACCTCGAGGATTCGCGCTCCGTTGTAGGTCATGATCTGGATGGCCTCGACCGGCGCGAAGCCAGCCTCGATCAGCAGCTCGAAGTTGCGCTGGTCGCCGAACCCGGGAATGGCGCCGCCGTTGCCCGTCGGATCGACGCCGGCGCCCAGCAGCCCGCCCATGTCGACGAACCGCCTCTCGAACTCCATGACCTTTTGGAGAACGACACCCATGGGCGACCGGTCACCGGATTCCTGCAGCGCCTCGTGCCGTCGCTCGAAGGCCTCGCGGACGTCGGGGGCCATCCAATCGAGCGTCCGTTGCTCGAGCGGACGGCCGGGAGCAAGCTGCTCTATGACCGCGAGCGTGGAGATCACCGCCACGCCGTTGCCGATCAGCGTGCGGATCAACGTCTCGACCTCCGGCCCCTGCACGTCGACGTCGACCAGCAGGTTGCGGCCCCCTCTCGACCTCTGGTCTGGCTCCTTCATGGGATCGAAGTCGCTGCTCGCGAGCAGGCCGTGCTCCAAGCTGTCGATGCCCATCTCCGCCGCCTCGACGTAGGTCACCACGCCGAGGTGGCCGGTGACCTTCAACCCCAGCTTGTGCGCCTCGTCGATGGCGGCAGCCAGCTCGGCGCGTTTGATCCCGGCGTAGCCCTTGAACCAGGTCGCCCCTTCCTCGGCCCAATAGCGCACGACCCTTCGTGCCGCCTCCGGATCGGACGGCTGGGCCATGTACCCGGCGCCGCCCATCCCGGTGATATAGGGGCCGGTTATGTGCATCCGTGGCCCGAGCGCCTCACCGCGGTCGATCGCCGCCTTCAGCGTGATCTCGGCGTACGGCGAGAAGCTTCCCGTCGTCCGGATCGTCGTAACCCCGCTGCCCACGTACATCCGCGGGCCGCTCATCTGGAGGAACAGCCGGCCGCGCGCCCCCTGATAGTGGGTGTGGTCGTGGAGGCCGACGATCCCGGGGATGACGGTGTGTCCCGCCAGCTCGAGGATCTCTGCGCCGTCCGGAACCTCTACCTCGTCGCTCGACCCGAGGGCGGCAATGCGGTTGCCGCTGATTATGACCGTCTGGTCGTCGCGGGGCGCACCCCCCCTGCCATCGACGACTCGAACATGGATCAGGGCCACCGTCTCGCTGTCGACGGAGACGAAGCCGTGCACCTGTTCCGAGAGCGTCTCCGGCCGCTGGCCGACGGCCGGGGTCGCGAGCGCGATCAGCGCGATGGTGCAAACGAGGAGCAGCGGGCCAGAGGAACGACGTTGCGGTCGTGTGAGCATGGGTCCTCGTGCGGTCGGGGGATACTCGTCGGTGGGGGTGAATTCTAGCGCTCATGGCCGAGAGCTTCGCGGGAGCCAGGGAGCACCTTTTGCCGTGAGGCACGAATGGTGGGCTGTCGATTCCTGAGGAAAACAAGGCCAAACCATGCGTACTTGTCGGCCCGCTGGAGATACGCAAAGCGAGGGTAGTAA
>JADFNY010000142.1 GCA_022563115.1 Acidobacteriota bacterium
CGACCATGTACGAGCCGTGCGACTTCTCGAGGTCGACGACGAGGTGAAACCCGTCGACGAGGATGTTGGCGTCGAGAATCGAAAAGACGTCCTCCGACGCCACCGTGATGTCGGACCGGGATCGGGGAATCGTGACTTCGCTCATCCTGGTAGCGTCGCCGCTGGGAGGCCGCAATGCAAGTCTCGACGAGCGCCTCCGGACTGATCTCTCTATATCGGGCCCCGCCGCCCCCTGCCGGCTGGAATAATCGCTACGCTGTGGAGCCAAACACCGCAAGACGTGAGACCGAAGAGCCGCGAAATGAGCAAGCCCGAGCTGCAACTCGACGACGGCAACCCCGCCGCAACGCCCGACGATCTGTTTCGTCGCCTCGACGAGCTCGAGATCGCCCACGACACGATCCACCACGACCCCGTCTTCACGGTCAAGGAGGCCAAGTCGTTGTGCCGCGAGCTCACCGGGGCCCACACGAAGAACCTCTTCCTGCGCAACAAGAAGGGCGCCATGTGGCTGGTGGTCAGCCTGGAGGACCGGCTCATCGACCTCAAAGCGCTGGCCCGCCATCTCGGTGCCGGGCGCTTCTCGTTCAGCAGCGCCGATCGCCTGACTCGATACCTTGGCGTGACTGCCGGAGCGGTGACGCCGTTCGCGGTGATCAACGATAAGCAGCGGGCGGTGCAGGTGGTGGTCGATCTCGGCGTGCTGGACTTCGAGCGGGTCAACTTTCACCCTCTGGATAACTCGATGACGACAGCGATCAGTGCCGACGATCTAATGAAATTCCTGCGCGCCGAAAACCACGCCCCCGAGGTCACCGACCTCGGTTCGTTGGAGCATGAAGTCTAGCAGTGCTCTGGAAAGCTCCGGGGGGGCTCTTCGGCAAGTCTCGTCAGCCCCCTGCCGGCGTTCTTCTTGCCCGGCCTCGATTAAATCTTCATTCGTGTATGTAGAATAAATAGACTTTTTGCGCGCCCTGCGCGTCCCTATCATGAAGGGCGATTCCGCACGCTCCACCAAGAGGACATTCAATGAAAGGCGAACGGCTCGGCGAGTTCGAGGAGATCGTGCTTCTGGCCGCATACGGGCTGGGCAGGGACGCCTACGGCGTGACCATCCAGCAGCGGCTCGAGAAATCGATCGGGCGCGGCGCCACCATCGGCGCCGTCTACGCGGCGCTCGATCGGCTGGAGCGCAAGCGCCACCTGAAATCCCGGGTCGGCGGTGCTACCCACGAGCGCGGCGGACGCCGCAAGCGATTTTTCAAGATCACCCATGCCGGTGTGCAGGCCCTGGAGACCATGCGCGCCGACCGCGAGGAGATGTGGAGCCTGGTGGAGGACAAGCCTTGAGCCGAAACGCGGCTTCCTACCGGTCGAATCGTCCGGTTGACCGAACGGCCGAACCGCCGGCGCTGGCCCGCTGGCTCCTGCGTCGTGTCTGTGCCGATTCATGCCTGGAGGCGGTCTCGGGTGACGTCGAGGAGCTGTTTCGCCTCCGCCTGCGGACCGAGGGATGGCTGCGGGCGGCGCTGCGCTGTTTCGCCGACGTGTTCAGCATCGCCGTCACCGGTCCCCGCCACCCCGTTCGTTCCCAACACTCGAAGTCATTCATTCCGGAGGTAATCGTGGGCACCTTGCTACAAGATCTGCGCTTCGCCGTTCGCGGCCTCACCAAGTCCCCCGCTTTCGCGGCGGTCGTCATCCTGACCCTCGGCCTCGGTATCGGCGCCAACACGACGATCTTCAGCGTCGTCAACGGCGTTCTCCTGCAGCCGCTCCCGTATCCCGATCCCGACCGCATCGTCCAGATCGCCGAGACCGATCCGGAGATGGAGATGGAGCGCAACAGCAGCATGGCGTCGCAGCGGCTGTTCCTCGCTTGGCGGGAGAGCGGCCGCGCTTTTTCCGACATGGCGATGTACTCGGAGCAGGCCGCCACCCTGACCGGAAGAGACGAGCCCATTCGTCTCACCGGGTCTGCGGTCTCGCCCACCCTCTTCCGTCTGCTCGGCGTCGACGCGGCCGTGGGACGGACGTTCACCGGCGACGAAGAAACGCCCGGTAACGACAACGTCATCCTGCTGTCGAGCCGCGCCTGGCAGCGCTATTTCGGCGGCGATCCCGATCTGGTCGGACAACAGCTTCGGCTCGACGACCGCTCGCGCACCGTCGTCGGGATCATGCCGCCCGCGTTCGACTTTCCCGATCCGAGCGTCGAGTACTGGGTACCGATGATCGTTCAGCCGCTGGGCGCAGGTGGAGATGGGGCGCTGGAGCAACAGGCTTCTCAGCAGATTCGGGAGGAACGCGAGGTAAGGCGAGGCGGACCGGGTGGCGGCGGTGGCCGGCCGGACGACGGGAGCGGTCCGGGCCCCGAGGTCCATATCGAGCTCTGGAGCCGGATGGTCGGACGCCTGGCAGACGGCATGGAGCTCGGTCCCGCCGTCGAGGAAGGAACCTCGATATTGCGCGCCACGCGCACCTGGACAGGTCCAGACGACGGCGCTTACGTCGACCTTATCGTGTTGCAAGACGAGCTTGTCGGACCGGTCCGCTCGTCGTTGAACCTGCTGATGGGCGCCGTCGGGTTCGTTCTGCTGATCGCCTGCGCCAACGTCGCCAACCTGATGTTGGCGCGCTCCGCGGGCCGCAGCAAAGAAACGGCCCTGCGTTCGGCGCTCGGCGCCGGAAAGCTGCAGCTCATCCGCCTTCTGCTGGTCGAAGGCCTCGTGCTGGCCGGGATCGGCGGCGCGCTGGGGCTGGCATTGACCGCGGTCGGACTGGGGTTCCTGCGTTCGATCGGTGCGGACTTCATCCCCCGCCTGCAGAACGCCACCCTCGACGCCTGGGCCCTCGGCTTCACCGTCGCCGTGTCGATGCTCACCGGGATCCTGTTCAGCCTCATGCCGGCGCGCGGCGCCGCGGCTCTCAATCTGACCCGCGCCCTGAAACAGGAAGGGCCGAGCGACGGCGCCGCCCGGACACTCGGCGGCGACGTGTTCCGCAAGGTGCTGGTCACCGTGGAGGTGGCGCTCTCGGTCATCTTGCTGGTCGGTGCCGGGCTCCTGGTCTCGAGCTTCGTACGGTTGGCTGCAGTCGATCCCGGCTACGACCCGGAGAACGTCTTGAGCGTCAGCCTGCAGATGCCGCAGACGCGGTACGCCAACGCCGACGCGTACCGGAACTTCTTCGACGAATCCATCGCCGCGCTCGAGCTGATCCCCGGGATCGAGGGGGTCACACTGGCCAGCGTTCCGCCCACCCGCGAGGCCAACGTCCGCATCGCCATAGCGATCTCCAACGACCCCGAGCGACCAGACGTGCCGCCGACGACCTTCGGGATTCGGGTGGTCGAGACGAGTTATTTCGAGACCATGCGCATGGGCCTCGTCGAGGGTCGATTCTTCACCCGCGACGACCGTGCCGGCGGAATCCCTGTAGCGGTGGTAAACGAATCGGCGGCGCGGGCAATCTTTCCGGACGACGAGCCGGTCGGGCGCTCGTTCCCGTTCATGGGCGGCCAAGAGCTGGAGATCATCGGGATCGTCGCCGACGTCCGCACCGCCGGGGTTGACCCCAGGTCTTCGCCCGAGGTCTTCCTGCCGTTGAACCAGGCTCCGGCGCGCCTCATCCCGGCCCTGTTCCGTTCCTCCAGCTTCCTGATTCGAACCACCCCGGCGCCGCTCACGATCCTTCCTGCGGTTCGTTCCCGGATGGTGCAGATCGACCCCGAGGTGCCGCTGTTCCGCGCCGCCACGATGCGCGACCAGATCGCGGACTCAGTGGCCGAGCCGCGCTTTTACGCGGCTCTCGTCTCGGCCTTCGCCGGACTCGCGGTGGCGCTGGCGGCGGTGGGGATCTACGGCCTGTTGTCGTACTCGGTGCAGCAGGGTGTTCGGGAGACCGCAATTCGGCGAGCCCTCGGCGCCCAGGCCGGTGAGATCCTGCAACAGGTCGTCGGTCGCGGGATGGCGCTTGCGGTCGTCGGGTTGATCGTCGGCATCGCCGGCTCTCTGGCTCTGACCCGGCTGCTGGAATCGATGCTCTACGAGATCGAGCCGACCGACCCGGCGACCTTGATCATCGCTACGCTGGTGTTTCTGTTGGTCGCGCTGATGGCGATCTGGGTGCCGGCGCGGCGCGCCACCAAGATCGACCCAATGGAGGCGCTGCGCTAGAAAGGCTGACCGCGGACGGCTACTCGGCCGGCGCAGGTGGTCGGCCCATCGTGGGAACAACAAGGTCGGCGAGCTGGCCGCCGATGGTTCGGACGCCATCGGGCCGGCGGCTCGGGAGGCGTCAGCGTGGCGCCGCCCCGGCGGCGCGTCCCAGGGTCTCCTTGATCACCCAGACGAACACGACGGCGTACGCCAAGCCGGCAACCAGTAGCGGGTAGATCAACCGCGGGAAGGCGATCAGCAGACTCTCGGCGAGATAGGCTTGTGCGAAACACAGCGGCGCCATCCCCAGCGTCGTTCCGACCAGCAACTTCCACGTCGGCATCGACGTCGCGCCGGCAGCATAGGAAACGATGTCTGACGAGGTCAACGGATTGACGCGCAAGAGGAAGACGACGAGCGCGCCGTGGTCGGAGACGCGCCGCTCGAAGCGCCCCAGATGCTCGTGCTCGATGAAGCGCTCGAAGGCAGAGCGGCCCAGCACGCGCATCAGCATGAACGCCACCGCGGCACCGAGGACGTTGCCGATGAGCGAAAAAACACCGCCCCAGAAACCGCCGAAGATGACGCCTGCGGGGGCGTAGAGGATTGTCCCCGGAATCGGCGCCACAACGACTTCGACGGTGACAAGGGCAACGTATGCCAGGGGCGCGAAGACGCCGAGCCCTTCGAAGAACTCGCCCAGCAGCTCGAGCTTGTCCGCCGCCACCAGGTCGGGGCGCAGCATGAGACCGACGATGCCGCCCTCGGCGTAGGAGATCGCGACCCAGCCGATGAGGCCGAGCAGCACCGACCACGCCAGCACCTTGGCGACACGGGCTCGATCAGGATCGAGCATTCATCTCGCGCAGGTAGCGATAGCGCAGGTGCACCGCGTACGCCGATCGGCCCGCCATCGTCACCCCCAACGGCCCGTCGACGATGCCGCCCTGGAGGATGAGCTCCGTGAACCACCGCCAGGCGGGCCGCAGCCACAGGTTGGCGAAGCTCGCCCGCTTGCCCTGCGAGGCAAGGTCGTGCGCCGCGAGGTGGGCGTACGTGCGAATCCGGGCGTATTGATCGTCGGCGGAGCGAAAGCTCGAATGCAGGATCTCGGTGCGCAAGCGCTCGAGGGAGCCGTTGACCTTCAGTGTCTCGTGCACCGAGCGGTCTTCGAAGTAGCCGCAATCGGTCCGCACCAGGGCCGTCTTCCAGTCGGGTTGAAAGACGCGGCGCAGCTTCTTCCCCTCGTACACCGTGCGCCGCCGCATCTGGAAGCCGTCGGCGCGGCAGTCGGGGAAGCCGAGTACTTCGAGCTCATCCCACAGGCTCGGCTCGATCACCTCGTCGGCGTCGATCATCAGGATCCACGGCGACTCCGCCAGCGACATCAGATGCCGGCGCGCCGAGACGAACCCTTCCCAAGGCCGGACGAAAACCTCAGCGCCGGCCTCTTCGGCGAGCTCACGGGTACGATCGTCGCTGTCCGCATCGACGACGATCATGCGGCCGATGTGATCGCGTACCGCGCCGAGCGACGCCGAGACGCGGTCTTCCTCGTTGCGGGTCAGCATGCAGAGCGTGATCGCAGCTTTCGATACGGGTTCGGTCACGCCCGCAGCTTACCCTCTTGCCGCGAGCGTAGAGCAAATCTGAACCGGCGAAGAATGTCGTTACGGTGAAGCCGGAGCAGCGGGCGGTTACACTGCCGCCCTCAACAGATCCACCGGCGAACGCCGACAACCAAGGGGAGACCCATGAAGAGATCCGCCGCCGTGATCGTTCCCAGCATCCTGTTGCTGGTCGTCACGCTGTCCGCCATAGGCAACGCACAGGACAGCGAAGTTCAGTATCTGAACAACCCGGGACGCGCCGACAACAACCCCTACAGCAACATGGTGGTTGCCGGTGACACGGTGTACCTGGCCGGCGCGATCGGCGTCGATCCGGAGACCGGGATGGTTCCCGACGACGTCGAGGAAGAGATCCGCATCGTTCTCGACAGCATGAAAGACCGCCTCGAGCGGGTCGGCATGAGCATGGACGACCTGGTCGCGGTGCAGGTCTTCTGCCCCGACCTGACGCTCTACGACACCTTCAACAACATCTACCGGACCTACTTCGACGAGCACTTCCCGGCCCGTGCCTTCGTCGGCTCCGGCCCGCTGCTGCGCGACGGGCACTTCGAGCTATTGGGGACGGCAATCCGCCAGTAGGACGGCGCACACCCTCACGGCGGCGCGCAGAACGCCACATCGCCGTGTAGCTCAGCGGCCTCCGTCCTTGAGGCGGCGCAACTCGACCTTACGGAACTCGATGGGGTGGCTCTCGGACTGGAGAGAGATCGAACCGCCGGTAAGGATGAGCCCGCCCTGTCGTTCGGCGAGTTGGCGGGAATGCTCCTCGCGGTCGTCGAGTTGCGGCTGCTCGTACTCGAGCACGACTTCGCCGCCAATGGCGTGCCGGATGATCTCGCTGCCGCGCACCTCGACTTCGACGGTCACCCACTGGTCGCCGTGATACGTGAGCGACGACGAGTCGGTGCAATGCCGTTGGATCAGCTCACCGTCCATGACGACGTTGGTTCCGGGCGTGCACAGGTTCGCGGTCGCCCGCTCGCCGGTTCCCATGCCGCCTAGAAACTGCACCTCGATGGAGACGGGAAACTCCTGATCCTTCGACATGGCCTCCGCCGGCTCGCCGTGGATCATCACGCCGCTGTTACGGATCGCCCAGCTAGGTCCGCCGGGAGCCTGGTCGCCGACGAAGCGATACTCGATGCGTAGGAGGTAGTGGGAGAACGACTCGTCGTAGAACAGATGGCCGAAGCGGCCGTCGAACTCATCGTACTGGTCGTAGGCGACCTTGAGCAGGCCGTCTTCGACCCGGAACGTGTCGCCGAAGTTCTCCCCGAGTTCATAGCCGGTGATCTTCGCCGTCCACCCGGTGAGGTCGCGGCCATTAAACAGTTGAATCCAGTTGTTCTGAGACGGGGCGGCAAGGCGGCGCTCCGCGACGGTGTCATTCCCCTGACGGTCCGCGACGCCGAAATCACCGGCGTCGTTCCCCGAGCGACCGGCCGCAGCGAGCGCGCCGGCCAGAATCACGGCGAGTGTCGACGCCAGGGCAAGCCCGCGCCCTGTTACCATCCGCGACGATGGACTGGCCAGAAGCGCGAGCACTCTTCCCCTCGGTCGACAAGATCGTCTACCTGAACACCGCCGGCGGCGGGCCATTGTCGGAGCGCTCCGCTGCGGCGGGTCGAGCCTACTACGAACAATCACTCGCCGACGGAGACATCCACTGGGACGCGTGGCTCGAGCGGGTCGAGGCGGTACGCGGCGAGTTGGCTCGCTTTCTCAACGCTCGGCCGGCAAACATCGCGTTCACGGCCAACGCCTCGACCGGCCTCAATGTGGCGGCCCACATGCTGCGCGGGCGCGGCCGGGTGTTAGCGGTGGCCGACGAGTTCCCTTCGTGCACCCTGCCGTTCCTGCAGCTCGGCCATGACGTCGACTTCGTGACAGCCGCCGCGGACGGAGCCCTCGACATCGACCAACTCGAAGCCGCGGCCTCGGAAACGACCGCCGTGCTCGCGGTGAGCTTTGTACAGTACAAATCCGGCTTCCGCAACGACCTCGAGTGCCTCGGGGCATTTTGCCGGCAGCGGGGGCTGACCTTCGTGATCGACGCCACCCAAGGGTTCGGCGCCTTTCCGATCGACGTGGCGGCCAACCACGCCGACTTTCTCTCTTTCTCCGCTTACAAGTGGGCGACATCCGGCTACAGCATCGGGGCTGTTTACGTCAGCGATCGATTCCTCGTACCCGCGAGCTACCCTCTGGTCGGATGGCGCAGCGCTCGTGAGCCCTACGACCTCACATCTGACTCGCTGGACGTGACCCCCGATGCCCGAGCGCTCGAGCAGGGTCACCCGCCGTTCGCCGGCGTCTTCGCGCTCGGCGCCTCACTCGATCTGGTCGCAGAGATCGGCATCGACCGGATCGCGGCACGCATCGTGGAACTGACCCGCTATCTGCACCAACGCCTCGATGCAGCCGGCATCGGCGTGCTTTCGACGCGCGATGAATCGCATCAGTCAGGGATCACCGTCGCGGCGGCAGAGGACCCGGGTGACGTGGTGCGGCGCCTGCGGGCCGAAGGCGTCATCGTCTCGACGCGCGGCGCGGGAATCCGGGTGTCGGTCCACTACTACAACAATCGCGCCGATATCGACCAGTTTGTCGCAGCGCTGGCAGCGACCGGAGCGTGACGGACGCCCGGCTCCGCTGTGCTACGCCGTCTGCATCACCCGCTCGACCGCGGCGGAGAGCCGTTCCCAGTTCTCGGCCTCTTCGGCCAGTTGGGTCTGCCCGCTGTTGGTCAGCATGTAGTACTTGGCGCGCCGGTTATTTTCCGACGTGCCCCACTCGGCCTGGATCCAGCCCTGCCGCTCGAGGCGGGGCAGCGCCGGCTACAGCGATCCCTGGTTGCCCGGCAGG
>JADFNY010000143.1 GCA_022563115.1 Acidobacteriota bacterium
CGACGGTCACGTAGGGCAGCGCCAACTCGGAGCTCATGAGCTGCTCGGCAGCCTTGGTCGCTCCGACAAGCGTCGGGCCAGGCGGGTGCAACGGCGCATCGGAGCTGCGTTGGCGACGGCGCGGCGCACGGCGCGGCGGCTCCCCACCAGGACCGCCAGCTTCTTGGCGCGGGTCAGCGCCGTGTACAGAAGGTTTCGCTGCAGCATCGGATAATGCTCCGCCAACAGGAGGACAACGACCGCCGGGTACTCGCTACCCTGACTCTTGTGCACTGAAATCGCATAGGCAAGCGACAGGTGGCGCGCCGCCTCCTGGTCGTACTCGACCCGCCGGCCGTCGAACTCGACGACCAGCGCACCTTGATGCTCGGCTTCGAGCACCCAACCGACGTCGCCGTTGAACACGTCTCGATCGTAGTCGTTGCGCTGCTGGATGACACGATCGCCGGCCCGCAACATGTAGTCGCCAACGGCGCGCCCGCCACTGCCGTCATTGAGTCGTTGCTGCAGCGTCAGGTTGAGCCGCGATACCCCTGCCTTGCCGCGATGCATCGGCGCCAGAACCTGAATGTCGCGCATCGGGTCGAGTCCGAAGCGCGCCGGAATGCGCTCCGACACCAGCGTCAGGGCAATGTTGCGGGCGCGGTCGGCGTCCTCCTCATCGATGAAATAAAAATCCCGCAGGGTCTCCTC
Organism: Acidobacteriota bacterium; assembly: GCA_022563115.1. GTDB lineage: Bacteria > Acidobacteriota > UBA890 > UBA890 > UBA890 > UBA890. The sequence continues at coordinate 694 of JADFNY010000143.1, forward strand.
GTCCCATACCTCCATGCCCTCCGGCGGCTCGCCTTGGTTGACCCGGTGGGCGTTGCAAACGATGAGGCTGCGGCGAGCCTGCCGGTAGATCTCGGTGAGGCGCACCGTAGGCAGCGCCTCCGATGCGAGAAGGTCACGCAACACCGCACCCGGGCCGACGGGCGGAAGCTGGTCGGCATCCCCGACCAGGACCAGAACCGCGCGCGGCGGCACCGCGGACACCAGTGCATCCATCAGAAACAGGTCGATCATCGAGGCCTCGTCGACGACCACCACGTCGGCCTCCAGCGGGTACGCCGTGGTGCGCCCGAAGCCGCCGCTGTGCGGACGGTACTCGAGCAGTCGGTGGATCGTCATGCTGGCGTGCCCGGTGGCCTCCGAGAGGCGCTTCGCCGCCCGTCCGGTCGGCGCCGTCAAGGCGATGCGGGCGCTGACCGCCTGCCCGCAGCGCACGATCGCGTCGATCAGCGTGGTTTTTCCGGTACCCGGACCACCGGTGACCAGCAGCACCTTGCGCGACAACGCAACCCCGACCGCGCCGCGCTGATCGCTCCCGAGCTTGACCCCGAGCTGGCCTTCGACCCACTCGAGGGCCTTGGCGGCTCGGTGGTCGGAGAAGGCGCCCGGCTTGCCATCGGCGGCGGGGGTCGCGGCGATCTTCAGCAGCCGGCGGGCAACGCGCTTCTCGGCGTCGAGAAAAGCTACCTGGTACACGGCGCGGTGCCCGTGCTCGGCCGTCGGGTCGTCCTCAGCCTCGCTGGAGCCCCGGGCGCTCAGCGCCGCGACCTCGGCGTCGTCGAGGGGCTCCGAAACCAGGTCGCCCTCGCCCAACAACCCGGCAACCGCGCGCCGCACGCCGTCGTCGTCGTCGACTTCCAGGAGCTCGCGGGCAACCCGGATGAGGCGCTCGTGCGGCACGAAGCAATGCCCGCGGTTGGCCTGGTCGTCAAGGACGTGGAGGACACCGGCGCGGGCCCGCGCCTCGCTCTCCGCAGCCCACTCAGGAAGCTGGCGAGCGATCTGGTCGGCACGCCGAAACCCGATCCCGCTGATCTCGTTCGACGCGGCCAGAGCGTAGGGGTTGTCGCGCACCTGTTGCTCGGTGTCGTCACCCCAGGCGCGGAGAATCTTGTCGGTCAGGAATGGACCCAGCCCCAGGCCCTGCAGGAAAATGCGCGTGCTGCGCTCGGCAGCCTGCTCTGCCCATCGCTCCTGGATGCGGCGTAGACGAACCCTTCCGATGCCGCGGACCGAAAGGAGCTTCTCCGGCTCCTGGTCGAAAACCTCAAGGGTCTGGTCGCCGAACCGTTCGACGATCCGCGCCGCGATCGCTGGCCCGATACCGGGCACCACACCCGACGCCAGGTAGCGCTCGATCGCCGTCGCATCCGCGGGCCTCACCGATACCGACTTGTCGGCGCGGAACTGGCGACCGAAACGGGCGTCGTCGACCCAGCCACCGTCGATCTGGAGTCGCTCGCCCTCGAAGACAGGAGCAAGGTTTCCCACCGCCGTTGCGGTGCCGCCGTCGTCGAGACGCAACCGGATGACCGCCCAGGAACCACCGTCCTGCTCGTAGACGATGCGCTCCACGGTGCCGACGAGGCAAGCGCTGAACAGATCTTCGATGACGGGTTCCTGGGGAAAGCTCTGAGGTTAGCAGGCCGTGGCAAGAGTGTGACGGGCCTGGCTACGCCATCACGGCCTGCTAGTTGCTAGGTGCTGAAGAACTCCCGGGAGTTTTTCAGCACCCTGCTAAATATGAAGCGGTCGACCGTCAACCGCCAGCGCCGCTTCCTTCATCGCTTCCGACAACGTCGGATGGGCGTGGACGGTGAGCGCGATATCCTCCGCATGGCCACCGTAGGCCATGACGACGACCGCCTCGTGGATGAGGTGCCCGGCCTCTGCCCCGATGCAGTGGACGCCGAGGAGCTTGTCGCTCCCGGCGTCGGTGATCATCTTCACCCAGCCCTCGACATCGCCGCGCACCCGGGCGCGGCCGACGCCGCGGAAAGGGAAGCGACCCACCCGCACGGTGTATCCCTTGTCGATCGCCTCCTGCTCCTTCAGCCCGACCGAGGCGATCTCCGGATGGGTGAAGACCACCGCCGGAATGGCGTTGTAGTGCATCACCGAGCTCTGGCCGGCGATGCGCTCGGCGGCGACCACACCCTCGTCCATGGCGACGTGCGCCAGCATCGGCGTCGGCACGACGTCGCCAATCGCGTAGATCCCATCGACCACCGTGCGCATGCCCTCGTCGACGGGGATGAAGCCCCGTTCGTCGAGCTCGAGCCCCACGGTCTCGAGCGCAAGGCCACCAACGAAGGGCCGGCGGCCGGTAGCGACCAGAACCTTGTCGGCGATGATCCAATGCTCGCTGCCCTCGAGCTCGTAACGGACGATGGTCTTCTTCTCTTCGAGCTCCACGGAGGTGACCTTGGCTCCGAGCTGGAAGGCCATCCCCTGCCCGGCGAAAAGATCGGCGGCGGTGGCCGCGAGCTCCTCGTCCATCTCCGGCAGCACCCTGTCCATCATCTCGAGCACGACGACGCGGCTGCCCAGCCGGCAGTAAACACTGCCGAGCTCGAGACCGATGTATCCCGCCCCGACGACCACGAACTGGTCGGGGGTCTCCTCGAACTCGAGCGCCTCGCGCGACGACACGACCTTGTCGCCATCGAACGGTATGCTCGAGATTTCCATCGGCACCGAGCCGGTGGCGATGATCACGTTGTCCGCCTGCACGACTTGGGTGCCGCCGGCGTCGAGGTCGACCTCGACGACGCCCGGGCTGGTGAACCGCCCAGCCCCTTCGACGAGATCGATGCCACCCTTGCGGAGCAAAGCGGCGACGCCGCGCGTCAGCATGGTGACGACCTTCTGCTTTGCGGCCTGCATGCGCGGGAAATCAACCGACACCTCCCCGACCTCGATACCGAACCGGCTCGCCTCGTGGACGGCCGTCAACCGGTGGGTGGCCTCCAGCAGCGCTTTCGAGGGAATACAGCCAATGTTCAGGCAGGTGCCGCCGACGAATTCCTTCTCGACGACCAAGGCACTGAGCCCTAACTGGGCGGCGCGGATCGCGGCTATGTAGCCACCCGGGCCGGAACCGACGACGGCAACGTCTACACGTTTGTCCTCGGGCATCGTTTCCCTTCTACAGGATGGCCAGCAGTTGGAGCTTGGGATCTTCGAGAAGCTTGACGAGATCGCGGACGAACAAGGCGGCGACCGCGCCATCGACGACGCGGTGGTCGCAGGACAACGACAGGTTGAGCATGTGGCGGATGACGATCTGGCCGTCGCGCACCACCGGACGCTCGCGAATCGCGGTTACCGCTAGAATCGCCACCTCCGGAACGTTGATCACCGGGGTGGCGAGGAAGCCGCCGATGTTGCCGGTGCTGGTAATCGTGAACGTGCCTCCTTGCAGATCCTCCAGCGCGATCTTGCCGTCGCGCGCGCCGTCGGAGAGCCGGGTGATCTCGGCAGCGAGATCGAAGAGGTCCATCCCGTCGGCCCCCCTGACGACCGGCACCATGAGGCCGCGATCGGTAGCGGTGGCGACGCCGACGTTGTAGTAGCGCTTGAGGACGATCTCGCCGGCATCTTCGTCGAGGCTGGCGTTCAGATAGGGGTGGTCCTTCAGCGTCAGCACCAGGGCGCGGATGATGAATGGCAGGTAGGTGAGCTTGATCCCGCGATCGACAGCCTTGGCCTTGGCCTCCTGCCGCAGCGCCACTACCTCGGTCATGTCGACTTCTTCGACGTAGGTGTAGTGTGGCACCGTCGTCGTGGCGATCACCATGCGCTCGGCGATGGTGCGTCGCAACCCTCGCAACGCCACCCGCTCTTCATCGCCGTCGGCGGCGGTCGACGGCGTCGCCAACGGCTCAACGATCTCGACGGCAGGTTCAGGCTCAGGTTCGGATTCCGGTTCGAGCTCCGGTTCGGGCTCAGACTCCGATTCGGGCTCAGGCTTCGGTTCGGGCTCGACGACGCCTGCGGGCTCGGCGGCCGGCTTCGGCGCTGGCGCGGTGTCGTCGGCGAAGGCGCGAACGTCGTCCTTGGTCACCAGCCCGCCGGAACCACTCCCGGTTACGTCGCCGACGTCGACGCCGAGCTCGGTGGCAAGGCGCCGAGCCGCGGGTGCGACGGCGCCACCCGGCAAGGCGGGGGCTTCCCAGGGCTTGTGCCCCGTATCCGCGGCATCGGTGCTGGCCGCTTCGACCGCGTCGCGCTCCGCCCGTGCCGCCTCGCGCGCCTGTTCGAGGTCATCGGGGGTGACGGCGGCAGTGTCCGCGGTATCCGCCGCCACGGCTCCATCGTCAGCGGCGCCGCCGTCGCCGAACACCAGAATCGTGGCGCCGATCTGGACCACGTCGCCCTCGGCGGCGCTCAGTTCCACCACCGTGCCAGCGCGCGGCGACGGGATCTCGACCGTCGCCTTGTCGGTCATCACCTCGACGAGTGGTTGGTCTTCGGCGACGGTGTCTCCGACCGCGACCAGCCACTTGACGATCTCTCCTTCGGCAAGACCCTCGCCGATATCCGGAAGCTTGAATTCGTCAGACATGTTCTCCTCAGAAACCCGCGGCCCGCTGAATGGCGGCGAGGACACGGTCGTTGCCGGGCATGTAGGCACGCTCCAGCGCGTACGGGAACGGGGTGTCGTACCCGGCGACGCGCAGAACCGGAGCCTGCAGGTGGAATAAAGCTTTCTCGGCGAGCACCGCGGCGATCTCCGCGGTGTAGCCGCACGATCTGGGCGCCTCTTGGACGAGCACCGCACGGCCGGTCTTGGCCACCGACTGCAGCACGGCGACGATATCGAACGGGACCAGGGTCCGAAGATCGAGAAGCTCCACCTCGATCCCCAGCGCCGCCGCCTCGTCGGCCGCCCGGCGCGCGGCGTGCAGCATCGCCCCGTAGGCAATGACGGTGACGTCGGTTCCTTCGCGCACACACGCGGCGACGCCGAACGGAACGATGAAATCCTCCGCCGGTGGATCCCCGGGCACCCCCCGGTACAGAGCCTTGGGCTCCATGAACACTACCGGGTCGTCGCCACGAATCGCGGCTCTCATCATGCCGACGGCATCCGCGGGCGTCTACGGCGCTGCTACAACCAACCCGGGGGTGTGGGCAAAATGGGCTTCTGGACTTTGCGAGTGATAGACGCCGCCGCCAACCCCGCCGCCATAGGGAACCCGGATCACCACCGGGCAGGGATATTGCCCACCGGATCGATAACGGAGCTTGGCCATCTCCGAGATCACCTGGTCGAACGCCGGATAGGCGAAATCGGCGAGTTGGATCTCGGGCACCGGCTTCAAGCCGTAGAGAGCCATCCCGACGGCAGCGCCGATGACCCCCCCCTCGTCGAGCGGCATGTCGACGACGCGTTGCTCGCCGAACTCGTCGATGAGCCCCTCGGTGACCCGGAAAACGCCACCCAACGACCCGACCTCGTGCCCCAACAGGACGACGCGATCGTCGCGGCGCATCTCGGCCACCAGGGTGTCGCGAATCGCCTCGGCGAATTCGAGCTTGGCCATCTCAGTCGTCTTCCTCTTCGAGAAGATGTTCGCGCTGCTCCTGAAGCATCCAGGGCAACTCCTCGTACACGTCGGCGAACAACGACTCGCGCGGCGGTCGCGGCTCGGCCCCGGCCCCGGCGATCGCCTCGTCGAGGCGCTCGCGCAACTGGCTAGCGAATTCTTCCTCGCGGGCGGCGTCCCAGCGCCCGCATTGCTCGAGGTAGTCGCGCAGGCGCACGACCGGGTCGGCGATCATCGCTCTCCCGCCGGCATCATTGGGCCCATCGCCGAGCATTGCGGCGGACTCGAGGACGGCTTCGATCAAGGTCGGGCCGCCCCCCTGGCTGGCGGTGTCGTGCGCTTCGTGCATCACTTGAAAGACCGCCAACGCATCGGACCCGTCGACCCGTACCGATCGAACCCCGTAGGCCTCGGCGCGCCCCGCGACCGGTGCGGCGGCGCCGATCTCCGCCCCAGCAGTTTGTACGCCGCTGCGGCAGAGGAAGATCACGGGAGCACGGAAGCGGGCGGCGATGTTCATCCCGGCGTGGAAGTCAGCGCCGGCGCTCGCCACCTCCCCGAACGAAGCCAGGGCGCAGGCCTCGTCGCCGCGGACCATCATCGCCATGGCGCAACCGGCGGCCTGCGCGATCTGGGCGCCGACGCGGCCAGAAACCGAAACGAACCGGCCGTCGGGCAGCGAGTGCTGACCGGGGATCTGGCGACCCTTGGTCAGATCGGCGGCGTTGCCGAGCAGCTGGTCGAACCAAGAGCGCATCGAGCCACCACGCAACAGGTACATGCCGACGTCCCGATGCGAAGGAAACAGCCAGTCCTGAGGACCGAGAACCGAAACCGCCCCGACGGATACCGCTTCGATGCCACGGGAGGCGACATAGAAGTCGATCACGCCCTCTTCGTGCAATTTCGCCGAACGCTCGTCGAGGGCCCGGGTCGTGAGCATGGCGGCGTACAACCGGGTGATTTGGGCGTCGCTGAGCCCGACTGCGTCGGTGTCGACAGCGGCGACGTCGCCGGACAGCACACGCCGCAGGTCATCCATTCGCGTCCGCCCTGCGCGACTCGATCAACGCACGAATGAAAAGCTCCCCGGCTCGATACGAGCTGCGCACCAGCGGCCCGGAGGCTACGTAGCGAAAGCCGAGGGCCTCGCCCTGCCGGCGATGCGCGTCGAAGGCCGCCGGGTGAACGTATTCCTGGACCGGAAGGAGCGCCGGCGTCGGCTGCAAGTACTGCCCCAGCGTGAGGAAGTCGACGTCGTGACGGCGCAGGGCCCGCATCGCCGCGATGATCTCATCGTCACGTTCGCCGAGGCCGAGCATGATCGAGGACTTGGTATAGGGCGACAAACCGTGCGCCTTGGCGCGCGAGAGCACCTCGAGCGAGCGCTCGAACCCCGAACGCCGGTCGCGGACGGCGGTCTGCAGCCGCTCTACGGTTTCGATGTTGTGGGCCAGAACATCGGGGGCGGCGTCGCAGACCACGTCGACGAGTCCATCACGGCCGCTGAAATCACCGATAAGCACCTCGACGAGCACCTGCGGCGTCCGCCGTTTGATCGCCCGGATACAGTCGGCAACGTGGTGAGCGCCTTCGTCCGCGAGGTCGTCGCGGTTGACCATCGTCAGGACGACGTAGTCGAGGCCCATGGCGTCGACAGCATCGGCCACCTTCTGCGCTTCGTCGACGTCGACCGCGCCGCCGGGATTGCCGCTGTTGACGGCGCAAAACCGGCAGCCACGCGTACACACGTCGCCGAGCACCATGAACGTCGCCGTTCCGCCCCCCCAACACTCGCCGATGTTCGGGCAACGGGCCTCTTCGCAGACCGTGTGCAGGCCGCGCTCGCGCAGCACCTGCTTGAGGTGGGCGTAATTTTCCCCGCCGGGAGCCTGGACGCGGAGCCAATCCGGCTTCGGCTGGCGCCCGGCGGTGACCGTACCGTTCAAGCTCGGACCTCGTGTCCGACCGAGGCGACGACCGGCGCGACGCCTCGCGAGGCGGGCGCCGAGGCGTCTTCGAGAAGCGATTCGAGCTCGGCCGCCAATCGCCGGGCGAGCTCTGCTGCGTCGCCCTCCCACCCCAGTTTCCGCAACGACGTGACCGGTTCGTGCAGGCCGCAGGGAACGATGTTGGCAAACGCTTCGAGATCGGTCTTGACGTTGAGCGCGAAGCCGTGACGGGGGATGCCCCGCCGCACGGCGATGCCAATGGCGGCGAGCTTGCCGGATACCGTCCACACGCCGGTTAGCCCCGGCCGCACGAAAGCGCCGACGCCGACGCTTCGCAGCGCCGCTATCAACGCCGCTTCCAGCGCCCGCAAATAGGAACGAACGCCGATTCCGCGGCGCCGCAAGCCGATGCTGGGGTAGCCG
>JADFNY010000144.1 GCA_022563115.1 Acidobacteriota bacterium
CGCTCTGGCACGCGGTGGCGAATACATCCGCCACCGCTGAGCGGGCGCCTTGCTTGAGCGCTCCGTAGCGGCTGCCGGCCGCACGCTCGCTCTGCGCCCTTCGCCTGGACGAAACGTGCTCTACTTCCCGTCATCGGACTCGTCCCGTTGTCGGTAGGGGCGGGCGCGGCCGGTCCGCCTGATGCCCGACTCGTCGATCTCGATCGCCTCGAGGTCCGGCTCGTCATCACCCCAGATGACCACCGAGGGGTTGGCCCGGATCTTCCGCGCCGCCATCTCCGCCTGCCACATCGTGCGGCGGAGCCGGCGAACGATCTCGGCCACGTCCGCGCGGTTCTCGCTCAGGATCCCGGACAAGTCGCGGAGGATCTCCTCGTTGAGCTTGGTCATCGCCGCGTCGATCTTCTTGACGATGGGCCGGGCCGCGGCGATGAGCTCGTCGAGCCCGCCCGATCCCCGGACCTTGATCTCCACCCGATCCCCCCGGTTCATCAGGTCGGACATGAAGATGGTCTCGGGGCCGGCGTCCCTCCAGTAACCGGGGTCGAGCGTCAGGTAATGCGTGCCCAGCAGGCCGTCCTGGACCAGGCTCACCCGCGCCGTCTCGGCGTCGAGCTTGAGCGTCTCGTCGGTCAGCTCGAACTCGACTTCGACGACCTGCCGCTTCATCCCCGCCTCCAGGCCCGGGAAGGCGTCGGTCCCGGAAACCTCGACCATCCGTTCGTACTCGCTCTGGGTCAGCTCCTCCTCGGCAATGCTCAGCTTCGTGACTTTGCCGACCAGCCGACCGCCGACGCTGACCTTGGCGCCCTTCTCGAGGCTGCTGACGTTCGTGAAGTTGGCATAACAGACCAGGCTCTCTCCCCGCATGATTCGGGGCAGCTCGAACCCGCCCACGTTGAACGCGAACAGGCCGAACACCGCCACTGCCAGGACGATGAAGAGCCCGGAGACGATTTCGCTGCGTCGATAGTCGGCCATGGGCCTGCTCCGCGAAGCTACATGAGGAGGTCTTTGAGGTAGTCCTGGGGAGCGGTGGTGCCGATGGCCGGCCCCTCCAGCTCGCCGGTGCGAAACTGGCGGACACGGGGATCGTCACTCGCCTTCAGGTCGTCGAGATCTCCATCGAGAATGACCTTTCCCTTGTCGAGCATGACGACGTGATCGGCGATCCGCTGGACGCTCTCCATGACATGGGTCACGACCACGTTGGTCATCCCCATGGTGGTCTTGAGCTGGGTGATGAGCTGGTCGATCCGGGTGGTGGCGATGGGATCCAGCCCGGCGGAGGGCTCGTCGTAGCAGAGGATCTTGGGGTCCATCGCTAGCGCCCGGGCGACCGCCGCCCGCTTCTGCATGCCGCCGGAGATCTCGTTGGGGCGGAGATCCGCGGCATGAAGAAGATCGACCTGGTGAAGCTTGATCTTCACCACGGTGGCGATGGTTTCCTGATCGAGCTTGGTGTGGTGCTCGAGCGGGAGGGCCACGTTCTCGGCGACGGTCATGGAATTGAGCAGAGCCCCGCTCTGGAACATCACGCCGAGCTTGCGCCGCACCCGGTCCCACTGGCTGTCGGTGAGCTTGGAGGTGTCCTCGCCGTCGATGATCACGGTCCCCGAGGTGGGTCGCAGGACGCCGATCATCACCTTGAGCAGGGTTGACTTGCCGCCTCCCGATCCGCCGAGGATGCACAGCGTCTCCCGCTCCTTGACCTCGAAGCAGATGCCCGCGAGCACCTCGGTCTTCCCGAACCACTTGGTGACTTCTTGCACTTTGATGAGGGTGGACATGGCGATGCTCGGGCGCGTGATTCAATACACGTAGGACACCATGAACGCGGTGAGCAGGGCGTCGGCGATGACCACCATCACCAGGCTGGTCACCACCGCCACCATCGTGTTGCGCCCAAGGCCCACCGGGCCCCCTTCGGTGATGAGGCCGTAGTAGCAGCACACCATGGTGATCAGGACCGCGAAGACCACCGCCTTGATCAGCCCCGAATACACGTCGGCCATATCCAGGTAGAACGTGCTCTTCATGATGTAGACCGCGCTGGTGATGTCGTAGGCGGCGAAGGCCACGATGCCGCCGCCGATCATGCTGCTGCTGGTGTCCAACAACATGGCCACCGAGACCGCGGTATCCTCTCCCTTGGCGAAGTTCACGATCTCTTGGGGGACACCGTTTTCGACGATCGCGAAGTCCGCGGCAGTAAGGTCTTCGACGAAGCCGCCGCCGGGCTGGCGCACGGTCAGATTCAAGGTCACCAGGTCGACGCTGGCCCCGAAGCCGACGGCGCCGCGCTGCAGCACGCGTGTATCGCTGGCGAGCTCACCGTCGGCGCCAACCGCCGAAGCCTGCAGCAGGTAGACGCTCTGCTCCTCCGTCGCCATGAATGTCGCGCTCGCCGATGATCCCTCTCCGCGTCCGATGATCTCGCCGTTGACATACAACTCGAGCAACAACGCCGGCGGCCCGTCGACCACCACCACAAAAGTAATTTCGTCGAGCGGCGTGGCGTTGACGACCGGGCTGATGATCCGCACGCCGAACGCTTCGCCCGGATCAAACACCGTTGATTGAGCGTCGGGGCCGCTGTCCAGCGGAGCCCCATCCTGCACGGGGTCGGGGGAAGATACCCCGCCGCCCACGATGGTCAGCTCGGCTACCGACTCTACCTGTTGCTCGGCCAACCGCTCGAGCGGCGAGCCATCGGGCCCGGTAGCCGTCGCCGGATCACGAATGACCAGGTACGAGTTCATCAGGTCGGCCGGATCCCGCAGCAGGCGCTCGGTCAGAACCTCGGGGTCAGCGGCGCTCCAATAGCGTGCCTCGATACGTGCCCTACCCGTGCCGCGTCGCGGATACTCGATGAAGTCGCGCGCCACCACCGCCTCGCCGGGTGGCAGGACGATGAAGATCCGCCGCTGCGTCCGCGACGCCGGGCGATCGACCCACTGGGCGCTCACCAGGAGGCCGAGCCCGTAGGCCTCGTCGGTAAGGTTGCGCAGGGTCACCGAGAAGTTCTCGGCTCGCTTGCGACCGACCTGCTGGATCTCGCCGTCGAAGTGAAGCTCACCGACCTCGAGCTCGTCGTCGAGGGGGAAGAGCTCCCGAATCCGGTCGGCGTTGCCGAATCGATATCGATTGTTGCTGCGGTTGACGTCCGGAAGCCGGGCATCGGGATCGATGCGGACATCGACCGGCTGGTCGGAGATCTCGAGCTCCCACTCCTCGTCCTCGGTGCTGGCGGGGATATCGGCATAAAGCCGTTCGCCGCTGGCGAGCGTCACCTCGACCTTGGTCCAGGTCGGCACGTTGCCGGCGCGCGAGACACGGCCGCGAATCCGCCGACCGCCGTCCACCACGTTGACGTTGGCGAGGCCGAGGTCAATCGCCGCGCGGGGCTTCATCCAGGCGTCGAGGAGAGCTTGGGGGCTGGGCGTCAAGTCCTCGGGCAGATTGCCGACCGCCGTCTCCAGGATTCCGCCGGCTGCTGGCGAGTTGGCCGCCATCAATAGCAGGTTGCTTACCGCCGCCTCTCCGTAGAGGGCTTCCAGGAGCCGAAACGTCGCCAGCGATTTGCCGCGCGCTGCGTCGCCGGCGGCGATTCTGCCGTCTCCGCTCAGCGGCACGTCGGTGTTCGCCCTCACGGCGCGGTTGTACGCCGCCTCGAGGTTGTACAACACCGGCGTCGTCGAACGCTCCTGCCGTGCCAGCAGCTCGGTCATGTACAACGCCGCGCCATCGATCCACCAGGCATCGGGATCGTCGGCGCCAGCGAAGTAGAGACGCGCCACGGAGTAAGCAGTGATCCAACGCGCGTATCCTTGCGCGAAGGCAACGCCGAGATCCTCGGCAACGATGGCGAACGGCTCGTCGAACGACAAGGTCAAGCCGTCAGCCCCACGCTCGATCGTGGTGCGCGCATCGATCCGGGTCGCCGCCAAGGGATCGGGCACCCAGCGGATGGTTCCGGCGGGCACCGGCGTCCCGAGGATGTCGGCGTAGACTTGCGCGGCGGCGTCGGCAAACAGAGCGAGACGGCGCAGCCACTGCGCCCGGCCCGCCGGTGCGACGATGCGCACGGGGGCCGATTGGATGGTGAGTGATTCAGCCTCCTGTCCGGCGGTGGAAACGGATCCGCTCGCCGCCGACACGCTGTTCTCTTCGACGATGAAAACGATCCCGACCAGCAACAAGAGGCACGCCCAGAGACGGATCACGAAGGCGCCGAAAGCACACGGATGCATGACCTGAGTATAGCATCGAGCCGACCACCGCCTGCGGTTGAGCACCCCCTGACCCCATGCTACGATCAGACCGTGGATCTAGCTCTAACCCCTTTTATATCAATGACTTGGACTGATTCGTGTCGAGCGATCGTTTCGAAGTCGTCATCGTGGGTGCCGGCCTCGCGGGCGTCGCCGCAGCGCTGACTCTGGCGCGCGCCGGCGTCGAGGTCCTGGTTATCGAGCGCGGCGATTTTCCTGGCGCCAAGAATCTGTTCGGCGGCATCCTCTACAGCGGCGTGCTCGCCGAGCTCGTCCCCGACTTCTGGGAGGAGGCACCCGTAGAGCGCCATATCGTCAACCGCCGATGGGTGATGCTCAATGAGGACTCGCAGGTTGCCCTCGACCTCAAGAGCGCCCGTTTCGACGCCCCGCCCTACAACAACACCTTCACCGCCCTGCGCTCGAAATTCGATCGCTGGTTCGCCGCCCAGGCCGAGCAGGCGGGCGCCCTCATCATCAACGAGACGACGGTGGAGGATCTCATCTTCGACGGTGATCGGGTCGCTGGTGTCCGCACAGGACGAGACGATGGCGACGTGCTGGCGGATTGCGTCATCCTTGCCGAAGGGGCAAATGCCCTGCTGTCGGAAGCTGCCGGGCTGCGCCAGCCGATGAGCCCGACCAATCGCGTCAACGCGGTCAAAGAGGTCCTCGCCCTGCCACCGGAGATCATCGAAGATCGCTTCCATCTCGAGGGCAACCAAGGGGCGGCCATCGAGTACTTCGGTGGCGCCGTGAAGGGCATGGTCGGCTCGGCGTTCATCTACACGAACCGCGACAGCATCTCGGTCGGCGTCGGCTGCCTGATCGACGACTACCTGCGGACCAAAACGGCACCGTACGAGCTGCTCGACGACTTCAAGGCCCACCCCGCCGTTGCTCCCCTGCTACGGGGCGGCGAGACCGTCGAGTACGCCACCAAGATGATCCCGGAGGACTCCTACAACGACCTCAGTGACTTGTACGCCGCCGGCGTCATGTTGGTCGGCGATTGCGCCGGGCTGGTCAATCCGTCGATTCATCACGAGGGCACGAACCTGGCGATGGCCTCCGGCGTGTTTGCGGCCGAGGCTTTCCTCGAAGCTCGCGAGAAGGGCGATTTTTCAGCAGCCGGATTGGCGTCGTACCGGCGCCGGCTCGACGCATCCTGGGTGATGAAGGACCTGGCGCACTATCGAAACGCGGTGCATTTCCTGCGGTCCAACCGCGAGTTCGTCGACGACTATCCCCGCCTCGTCGTCGAGCTGATTCGCGACTACTTCACCATCGACGACACCCCGAAAGCAGACGTGCGCCGCCGGCTGATCCGCAAGGTGCGCGACGAAGTAGCCTTCTTCCGCTTGGTGCGACAGCTCTGGCAGGCCCGCAAGACCCTCGTGTAACAGGGTGCTGGAAAGCGCAGGAGATTCGACATGGCGATCGACGTCAAGGATTACTTGAAGCCTCACGTCAGCCTCTCGATGGCCGAGCGCCTCAATCTGGTGCGCCGCCGCTTTGCCGACGAGAGCCATATCGTGGTCGACCAGGAGGCGTTCAAGAAAGATGCCGACCACGCCGTTCTGTTTATCTGCCCGGCGCAGGTCTTCAAGCTCAACGAGAAAGCCGGCACCTGCATCATCAACTTCGAAGATTGCCTCGAGTGCGGCAGCTGCCAGGTGGCGCGGCGCTATACGACGTGGCGCAATCCGAAGGGCGGCTACGGGGTCACCTACCGCTTCGGCTGAGCGCGCTCGTATTCCTCAGCGCTTGGCTATGCCCGGCGCACGAAGACGCGGTAGACGGTCTCTGCCTTCAAAAGGCCGAGGTATTCGTTCCCCGTGCTCAGACACCACGCCGGAATATCGACCTCGACGCCCGCGTCATCGGCGAGCAGCAACATGATCTCGCCGGCCCCCATGCGCGCCATCCGATCTTGCGTCCGAATGACCGGCTCGGGGCAAAAGGTGCCGAGCGCGTCTACCTCGACGTTCGGGTCGAGCCCCTCGAGCTCTTCCTCGGCAAGGGCGCCGCGGACGTGGCGGCGGAGATCGCTGTCGTCACGACGTCGGCGTGCCGACGCCAGGCGGCCGCTCAAATGCGCAACTCCTCGAGCTCGCTGTCATCCTGAAACGGAACGACGGTCAGCTGACCCTCGTGATCGCCGATGCGCCAGCGGACCGGAACCTTGGGCTCGTCGCGGCCGTCGCTGTAGCGCGCCGTGATGCGACAGGCGGTTTCGAGGTCGATGGCCGTGGGCTCGCCTTCGAGCAGTGTCAAGGGCGACGGGAATTCGTCGACCCACACCTCGGCGCGGCCGTCGATAAAGCGCTGTAGGTACGCGTTCTCGCCCTCGTCACGCCCGACGACGACTTTGACCTCGCCGCTGAGTCGGAAGTGACGGCCAACCTTCAGCAACATCATGTCCTCCGGCGTAACGTCGGTACCTCGGTGGGCGAGGACATCCCGAAGCTTACGGGCGTAGTTCTCGTCGGGGAGAAAGCAACAACCCCCGGCCGGTTGCGGATAGTCGGTGATACCGAGCTGGTCGGCGAGCTCCATCTGCCGCTTCCGCGAACGCCCGGAGATATCGAAGAGCTCCTCGCGCTTCACCCAGCCGCGCTCCTCGGGGATTGACTCCGGTAACAACTGGGCGCTGAGCGGGCGAAGTAGCAGGCGCCCGAGTCCGGACTCCTTGGCGACGGCATTGAGCGGCGGGCGCCGCTGGCTCATCGGCCGCTGGCCGAGAACCTCGCCGGTGAATACAAAGTGGTAGCCACGCTCTTCCATGATGTTCTTGGTCTTCTGCAGCATGAAGATGCGGCAATCGATGCACGGGTTCATCCCCGATCCGTAGCCATGCTTGGGATGGAGTACCACCTGAGGAAGGTACTCGTCCTTGATGTCGATGATCTCGATCGGCACGCTCAAATCGGCACCCGCCCGCAACGCTTCGTTGCGGTAGGGCTTGTCGGGATTGCTGCGGTTGCCGAGGATGCG
The DNA here is from genome assembly GCA_022563115.1 of Acidobacteriota bacterium. Taxonomy (GTDB): domain Bacteria; phylum Acidobacteriota; class UBA890; order UBA890; family UBA890; genus UBA890. Next base: position 7,272 of record JADFNY010000144.1, read on the forward strand.
GTGGCGATCCGCGAGACAAAACCCGGTCGAAAAATGCAGGCCGAGAACCTCGACGCCCTGCTCCTGCATGACACGCGCCGCCAGGGTGGAATCGAGGCCGCCGGAGAGCAGCCCCAGGGCTCGGATCTGTTCGCTCATGCTCTTCTCGAAAAGGGAAGTCTCTACGTTGCCAACCGGATGAAAGATTAGCAGACGCGCCGATTAGCTGTGAGCTCTGAGGTTGCTCACCCCGTGAACAGCCTTCTAGCCGGGTGCTGAAAAACTCCCGGGAGTTCTTCAAGCACCCGGCTTAGTCGCAGGAGAGAACGCGGCGCGCCCCGTCGCGACCGCGGCGCGCTGCTTTGCACAGGTCGGCAAAACTGGTGGAGTCGAAGGCCTCTTCGATCTTTCGGCTGACCTCTGTCCACAAGAGGCGTGAGACGCAGAAGTCTCCCCGACCGCACTCGTCGAAGTCGGGGTCCGGATCGGCGCACGCAGCGACGAAGACGGGGCCGTCGAGCGCGCGGATGACTTCCCCGACCGATATGTCTTCGGGGTCCCGTGCAAGCTGGTAGCCGCCTTTGCGGCCGCGCACGCTCTCGACCAGCCCGCCCCGCCGCATGACGATGATCAGCTGCTCGAGGTACGCCAACGAGAGATCCTGCTCTTCGGCGACGGTTCGCAGCGAAATGGGTCCCTCACCCCAATGGCAGGCGAGCTGGAACATGGCGCGGACGCCGTAACGGGCGCGGCTCGAGAGGGTCATCGCCATGCGGCTATCCCCGCGTGCCGGGCCAGTACGCCGCCTCGAGGAACGGTCGCCACTGCGGATCCGGGGGGCCGATGCCGACCGGCGTCAGGGCCGGGTGCCAGCGTGGTCGCTCGGGCTTGCGGGCTGGATGCATCCCGGCTTCCTCGGGCAGTCGATTCGCCTTGCGCCGGTTACACGGAATGCAGGCGACGACGACGTTCTCCCAGGTCGAGCCGCCGCCCCGCGAGCGCGGCACCATATGGTCGATGTTGAGCTCCGACTTCTTGCCCTTCATGCCGCAATACTGACAACGGTATCGGTCTCGCAAATAGATGTTGGCGCGGGTGAACTTGACCCGCGAGCGCGGCACACGATCGAAGTGCGTCAACTGGACGACCCGCGGGACCCGGAATCGGGTCGTGACGCCTTGCAGGAATTCGTCCGACTCGGAGTGAGAATCTTCCGGCCGCGCCATCCAGCCATCCCAGTCGTAGGTGGCGTAGTCCTGGTCGAGCGCCTTGGCGCGCCCACCGTACAGCAGGCAAACGGTGCGGCGAGCCGTGGCGATATGCACGGCCTGCCAGAGCCGGTTCAGAACGAGAACGTTTCCTCCAAGCATGTCACCCCTGAAGTGTT
>JADFNY010000145.1 GCA_022563115.1 Acidobacteriota bacterium
CCCGAGCGCGAGGACTTCACGACGATCCTCGACGTTCGCGCTGAAAAGCAGGTCACGGTTGGACGCTACGGAGTGCTGCATTTCTACTTCGACGTGTTCAACGTGCTCAACGCGAACACGGTCACCCGGCTCAACACGGCGTTGGGTTCGAGATGGCTGCGGATCGAAGACCTCCTGCCGCCGCGCGTGATGCGTATCGGTGGCGCCTGGGACTTCTAAAGTAGCTGAAGTTCCGGTCGTAGATCGGTAGCAGGATTGGGAGGGGAGGTGCTTCGGCACCTCCCCTCCTTCGTGCCGTTGATCGCAACTCGTCCGATCGAATAGGCTGGCGTCACTCCTTCCACTTCGACCTCCACCCCGACGGAGAACGCTTTCTGATCCTCTATATGGGCGAGGGCGACGAGCACCGCAAGATCATCGTTATCACCAACTGGTTCGAGGAGTTGAAGGAGCGGATGCCGACGGGCAGGTAACCGATGTCGGAGGATTGGGTGACGCGACCGGTTTCTCTAGGATCAACCAGTTCCAGAGCATCGGCGTCGAGGAGCCAGAAGAGACGGTGGCGCACTGGACGCCCCGTTGCCGAATCCGGTGAGCGTTGCCATTGAGACCATGCTGGCAAACAAGTAGCGTTGGTCGATCGACGACCTTCCGTAGGCGTCACGACTCAACGAATCCGGAACACGGACAGAGGGAGCACGACCATGACCGATGCATTCCTGTCGCGGCGACGATTCATCGGCAGTACCGGAGCGGCGGCGGCCGGGCTCTGGGCACCGCGGCCGGTCGGCGCGGACGCGACGACCGAAGCGGCGCACAACCCGGAGGTTGGCACGTCGAAATGGGACCTCGACACGCCTGCCCTCTGCGTCGACCTCGCCAAGCTCGAGCAGAATCTGACCACCATGCAGGAGACGGTGACCCGCAACGGCATCGCCAGCCGGCCACATGCGAAGACCCATAAGTGCCCGGCAATCGCGCGCCTGCAGATCGCCAGCGGAGCGCTCGGCATCTGTACCGCGAAGGTCAGCGAAGCCGAAGTCATGTTCGAGTACGGCATTGACGGCATTCTCCTGACGACCAGCAACGTCACGGCAACCAAAATCCGGCGGGCAACGAATCTGCGGAAGCAGTGTCCCGGCTTCATTCAGGCGACCTATAGCGAACGCAACGCCCGCGCGTTGTCGGAGGCCGCCGGGGCCGCTGGCCTCGTCGCCGACGTGGTCGTCGACGTGGACCCCGGCGGACATCGCACCGGGATCCCACCCGGCGAGCCAGGACTGGAGCTGGCACAGCTCATCGACGGCCTCCCCAACCTGCGACTCCGAGGGATGCTCTGCTACGACGGCGGCACCCAGCATGTGAAGGGATTCGGGACGCGACGCACCCGGGCGATCGAGCGCATGTCACAGGCCGCCGAAACATGCGCCATGATGGCCCGCGCCGGGCTCGACACGAGCATCTTCAGCGGGGGCGGAACGGGCACCTACAACATCGATCATGAAACGCCAGGGTTCACGGACGTGCAGTGCGGCAGCTACATCTTCATGGACGCGCAGTACCTGGGAATCGGTGGACGTGACGACGCCGACACCTACACCGACTTCGCGCCCTCGCTAACGATCCTTACGACCGTTCTCACCGCCCGGTACGAGGGCCGCGCGACCACGGACGCCGGCGCGAAGGCGTGCTCGATCAACCGCCCCTGGTCGATCGTCGTGGGCGAGACGGGCATGGAGTATCGCAGTGGGTCGGATGAATTCGGCACGATCATCTATGACGACCCGAGCCGGACGTATCGCGCCGGCGACATGGCCGAACTGATCGTCTCGCACTGCGACCCGGTCGTGAATCTGTACGACCAGATGTACGCGATCCGCGACGACCGCGTCGAGGCGGTGTGGGCGATCGCCGCACGCGGCAAGAGCCAGTGAACCGACCCACGGCGATGGCCTCCGGACCACCTTGTTAAGGGCGCGACCCCCTATGCAGGAAGTCGTCAAAGTGATCGGCTCCTCCTCGGCCCCCACACCGGCTCATTGTTGACATGATCGGCACCTCCCTCGGTCCCTACAAGATCATCGAGCAGCTCGGTCAGGGCGGTATGGGCGAGGTGTACCTCGGTGAGGACACCCGCCTGGGCCGCAAGGTGGCGATCAAGGTGCTGCCCGCCGAGTTCGCGTCTGATCCCCAGAGACTGGCCCGGTTCGAGCAGGAGGCGCGGGCCGCCGCCGCCCTCAACCACCCCCACATCGCGGTTGTTCACGATGTCGGCTCCGAGCAGGGTGAAGACGGTGTCACCACCCACTTCATGGTGCAGGAGTACCTGGAGGGGCAGAGCCTGCGCGAGCGGCTCGACACGGGGGCGCTGCCTCTCGACAAGGCGCTCGATCTCGCGATCGAGGTTGGCGAAGCGCTGATCGCGGCCCACAAGGCGGGGATCATTCACCGCGACCTGAAGCCCGACAACATCTTTGTGACCGAGGAAGGGCACGCGAAGGTGTTGGACTTCGGATTGGCGAAGCTGACGGAAATGGCGGCCCCCACAGGTATCTCCGCATCGATGTCGCCCACTATGCTCGGCACCGTCGCTGGGCAGGTGATGGGGACGGCAGGTTACATGGCCCCCGAGCAGGTCAACGGAGAGGAAATCGATCACCGAGCGGATCTGTTCGCATTCGGGGCAGTTTTCTACGAAATGGTCACGGGTCGTAGAGCGTTCGCGGGCGACAACATCCACGAGACGCTGAGCCGCATCATTAGCAAGCAACCGGAGCCGGTGCACGGAGTACGCGACGACCTACCTCTGAAACTGGGTTGGATCGTCGACAAGACTCTGGCAAAGGACGTGAGCCGTCGCTATCAGACGGCGGGCGATCTCGGCGCTGACCTCCGCCAGCTACAAGATGACAGCGCGGCGGGCATCGCGTCGAGCGCCGTGCACGAGCCTGGCACCCATGCACCGCCGCTCGCAGCGGCGGCCGGCCTGCCGGCGAAGGTGGTGATTCCCAGCGGCGCCTTGCTCGTGCTGGTCGTCGCCCTGGCGACCTGGTTCGTTGTCCAGCCTGCGCCCGAGCCTCAGCAGGTCACGCGTTTCGACATCCCACTACCCGTGGGCCTGGACTTCGCGGCCACCGGCCAAGTTACGGTCGCCATTTCTCCCGACGGCAGCCAAGTCGTCTTCAACACATTGGACGGCCTTTGGCGCCGTGCCCTCGACGACGAAGAGGCGACACGGCTTCGCGGAACCGAGGGCGCCGTTTCACCGTTTTTTTCTCCCGATGGCCAGCAACTCGGCTTCTGGGCCGGAGGTGAGCTCAAGAGGATCTCCATCGCTGGTGGAGCCCCGGTTCCGATCGCCTCGGCAAATACTCCCTACGGGGTGACCTGGGCCGACGACGGGATGGTCTATTTCGGGCAGGCACCTGGCGGGATCTTCAGCGTTCCATCCACCGGAGGGGAGCCACGGCTCGTCGCGGCGGTGAAGGACGGAGAGAGCAGCTACGGACCACAGTTGTTGCCCGGCGGCGAGTGGCTCCTGTTCACGCTGCGGCCATCCGGGGTCACGCTATGGGACGATTCCACGATCGTTGTCCGGTCGCTGAGCACGGGCGATCAACGGGAGCTGGTGCCGGGGGGTCGAGACGGCCGCTACGTGCGATCGGGTCACATCGTCTATTACCGGGGGGCCAGCCTCCTGGCGGTGGCGTTCGATCTGCAGAGCGCTGAGGTGCGGGGGGAAACGGTATCGATCTTCGAGGGCGTCGTGGGATCGACCGGGAGCACCGCGGCGGGGCACTTCGCCACCTCCGATCGCGGTGCGCTCGTCTACCGGCCCGGCTTCGTCGGCGGCGCCGTAAACCGAAGCCTCGTATGGGTTGATCAGCGGGGCAACGAAGAGCCGCTCGGCGCGCCCGCGGGAGACTACTGGTACATCGATCTGTCTCCCGACGGCAGCACCGTTGCCGTCACCAAGGTCGACGAAGGGACCCGTGACATTCACATCTGGGATATCGAATCCGCGACGCTGGAGCGACGCACCTACGGTGAGATGGACTTCGCGCCCGAATTCAGTCCAGACGGCAGAACCATCGCGTTCTCTTCGGGGAGGCCGGCGGAAGAGCCCGGAAGAGATCTGTACCTGGTCCCACGGGACGGCAGCGCCAATGCAACATTACTTTACGGCAATGCCGACAACCTCTATCCGATGAGCTGGACGGCCGACGGTCGTCTGGTGGTCCTCGTGAGAGCCGGGTCGCTGGTGGCGGGAGGGGTAGACACCGACGATATCGTTCTGCTCACCGCCGATGCGCAAGAGATCGAGCCGCTGGTCGGCGAGGTGAGCTTCAGCGAGAACTCCCCGGAGCTGTCGCCCGACGGCCAATGGCTCGTATACGCCTCCAATGACTCGGGACAAAGCCAGGTGTTCGTACGGCGGATTCCCGGCCCAAGCGGGCGGTGGCCCGTCTCGCCCGCCGGCACCGACAGACCTCGGTGGTCGGCCGACGGCGGCACGATCTTCTACGTGTACGAAGGGGCAATGTGGGCGGCGTCGATGCAGCTCGACGAGGAAGCTCTCGTGCTCGAGCGCGAACGACTGTTCAGCGTGGCCGGTTACCGCATGGACCACTTCGGGCTCCACATATACGCCGTGCATCCCGTGACCGGACGTTTCCTTCTGGTGAAAAATCCCGTCGCCGCCGCCGGTTCCGAGGATCAGGCGCGTCCGCGGGTCAAAGTCGTCCTCAACTGGTTCGAGGAGTTGAAGCGGCGGGTGCCGACGGGACGGTAGCTCCCGCCGAGGGGGACAGTGTGCGTCAGACACCCCTTGACTGCCCTCGCCCAACCGCTTTGGATGGGACATTGCGCCCGGCCGAGGTGATCGCCTCGCGGCCGCATTCTCCGCATGTTTTCTCCAACCCAGGAAGCCCACCCATGAAACTCCCGATCGGAACACGGCTCTCCGTGACCCTCGCCGCAGCCCTCATCGCCCTGGGGCTGACGGCCCCTGCGGCCGACGCCCAGACCAACTGCGAGCTGCAGCGTTGCCAGCCCGAGACCGGTCACCCGCTGGGCAAGCCGGGCACCGACAACATCGAGGTGATCGCCCACGTGCCGCTGCCGGGTGAGCGCTTCAGCCACGCCGACATCGACGTCGAGCAGGAGATGGCCCGGCCCTTCGTCTACATCGCCCAGCGCTTCGGCGAGGCCGGCTTCTACGCCCTCAGCATCGAGGACCCGGCACACCCGCGGATCCTCTACCGCTGGACCATCGACAATCCTGCCCTCCACGTGGGCAGCGGCGCCCTCGACCCGCGCTACGCCAAAGTGGGCGACCGCTACTACCTGGTGCTCTCGTTCCAGTTCGCCCAAGGCGGCCCCGATGCCGACCTCGGGGCGATGGTCTTCGACGTCACCGGGTTGCCGGATCCGTCGACCGTCCGGGAGGTCGCCGAGCTGCGGGTGCCCGATCATGTCGGCGGCTTCCACAACATCTTCACCTACAAGCACTCCGACGGCCGGGCACTGCTCTTCGCCGCGACGATGTCCGAAGATATCTACGTCTACGACCTGGCCCTGGTGGCCGACGGCAACAGCGAGCCCGTCGCCCGCATCCCGGTACCGTCTCCGGAGGATCGGCGCACCCGCCAGTGGCACGACATGTACGTCGGCTACCATCCGGATTCGGGGCAGGACCGTTTCTACGGCGCCGGCACCGGCGGCTACCACATCTTCGACATCACCACCGTGGAGGACCCGGAGCTGTTGACCTCGGTGATCAACATCCCCGGCGTCCGCGACGGTCATACCTTCACCCCGACCCCGGACGGCAAGTTCGCCCTCGGGATCTCCGAGCCCACCTATCAGCACGCCCCCATCCGGATGTTCGACCTGCGCCCCGGGGTGGAGGGCGACCAGCGGACGATCACGGGTTCCGGTGTGGGCGCCTGGATGGCGAAGTGGGACGGTGCCACCCACAACCACGAGATCCGCTGGCCCTACGCCTTCATCTCGGGCCAGGACGACGGCCTGCAGATCATCAACATCATGGACCCGACCGATCCCTACACCCAGGCCTACTACATCACCCGTGAGGGACCGATGCTCTACGGGCCCGAGACCCCGTACGCCACTCACGGCTTCCAGTACGGCGGCGTCTGGGGCGTCGACGTCCGCAACGCCGACGGCCTGATCGTGGTCAGCGACGCCAACTCCGGCTTCTGGGCCTTCCGGATGGAGGGGTTTTACGGCTGGAACGGTAACGCCTGGAACATGCCCAACGTCTCGAGCGCCCAGGACTGGGACAACGGCCCGGTGGTGCAGGCGTCGCGTTTGCCTTACTGAGAGCGGCAAACACGGTGGAGATCCGCGCGGCGTCTGGGGTGTCGACGTCCGCAACGCTGACGGCCTGGGTGCTGTTCGAGAAAGCGTATGAGCTGGATAGGGCTAGCCCGGACCCGGCCCCCCGATGATCGTCAGGTTGGCCGTCGTCGCGCCGGTCACGGCGTCGGCAACGATGCGGCGATCGAAGCTGGCCAGCCGCCCGCCGTTCTTCGCTGCCAGCGCCAGCAAGTAGGCGTCGGTGATCTGGCGGTGACCGCTGACGTGCTCCGGCCGGAACAGGTTGGGGTCGCACAGCGTCAAGGTGTCCGGCCAAAACACGTGACCATCGCTGTCGCGGAAGCTGCTCAATCGATTGATCGCATCGCGCAACGTTGTGCGACGGCCGGGATACGCCACGTTGGAAATGACTCTGGCGAACCCGTTTTCGGTGATCGGACAGGTCGCCCAACCGAGCTCGCGGTTGGCGGCGAACCAGGCGTGCGCCGCCTCATGGTGCGTGTGGTTGCCGTCGAACAGCGCCACCAAAACATTGACGTCCAGCAGCGCCACCCCGGCGCGGCTCTCGTCGACGCGGGGTGGCACTCGTTCACTCCTCGTCCCGCAGGCGGTTCACGGCATCGAGCCCTACCGGGCCAGCGCCGGGCTGCGGCGGCAACACGGGCACGCCGCTACGAACCGTGGCGGGGTCGTCGCGCGGTTCGAGTCCCCGGCGCGCCAGCTCCGAGAGCATCTTGCCCATCGTCGTGTTGTGCATGGCAGAAAGCTCCTTGGCCGCTTGCAGCACGTCTTCGTCGATATCCAGGGTCGTTCGCATGCCGGGAGATTAGCACATCAAACATCAAATGTTTGATGCTAACGCGACCGGGCGGTCAGCTCGCCCAGCGCAGCGTCACGTCGTAGGGCGCTAGCTGCCGATCGGCGGTCAGCAGGACGAGCCCCTCGATTTGCGCCTGGGCGATCAGCAACCGGTCGAAGGGGTCGCGGTGATGTGCCGGCAGGTCCGCCACCCGCAGCGCGTGGCTGTGCTCGACCGGCAGCGCCGACACCCCGCTCGTCTGCATGCGGCTGGGCACGTACCGGGGAGGTGGCTCCGGCAGCGGGAGCTTCCCGAGCGCATACTTGATGGCGATCTCCCAGGAGCTCGCCGCCGAAAGCAGCAGATCGGTGTCGGGATGCTCGATAAGCGCCAGGGCCTCGGGGCCGAAACGCCGCGGCGACACCTGCATCCACAGCCAGCACTGGGTGTCCAGAAGGATTCTCAGCGCTCGAAGTCCTCGAGAACCTCGGCCGGCAGCGGCGCGTCGAAGTCGTCGGGCAGCTCGTACAGCCCTTCGTCGCGGCCCAGGAGGAGGCGGCGCTTCTTGCCGACCGCCACCAGGCGCGCCACCGGCTCGCCGGCCCGGGCGATGACGATCTCCTCACCCGCCGCCACCCGCCGCAGCAGGCGGGACAGGTGCGTTTTGGCCTCGTGTACTCCCACCGTGCTCATAGCGACAAGGTAGACTAAGTCGTTGACTAAGTCAACCAACCAATCCTTCAAGGGCTCGAAAGCCTCGCCCCCGAGCTCGGCCTCGAGATCCACGTCACCCTCGGTACCGTTGGCAAAATGGGGCGTGGATCGTGTAACTGTCCCACGAATGAGCGACACCGCCCCTCCCTTCCCGTCCTGCTCGCCTCAAGCGGGGTGACCTACGGTGGAACGCTCACAAGTAGTCGGAATCATGGGAGCTGGTGCTCTCGCGCTCGGTGTTTTCGCCCCTCTCGGCTCGCCACCGATCTTTGAGAGCCAAACCCTCTTTGGAAATGGCGCTGCAGACGGCACGATCGTGCTCGCCGCCGCGACCATCGCTTTCTTCTTGTCCCTCAGGAGAACGTACAGATGGCTCCTCCTTCCAGGCTTTGCCGCTCTCGCTGTGGTCGTGTGGGATGTCATCGCCTTCTTGAACGCGGTCAGCGCCGCGAACTCGCAGATAGCCGATGACATGGCGGGCAATCCGTTTGCTCGCCTAGGTGCGGTGGCCGCTGGGGCAAAGCAGCTGAAGTGGGGATGGGCGGTACTCGGGATCGGGATAGGGCTCGTGATCGGGGCTTCCATACTCGGGTGGGGAGGCCAGGTATCGGAGACGACGGCCAACACCAAGAGGTGCCCCTTCTGTGGCAAAGAAATCGTCGTCGAAGCAATCCAGTGCGAGCATTGCGGCGAAATCCTGAAGGGCTAGGGTGCTCGAGTGCGCCG